>NZ_JAJLOZ010000010.1:0-70468 GCF_025548615.1 Arthrobacter sp. A2-55
CGGGGACGACGGCGGCACCCGTGGTCCGCCGTCGTGCCGGTCTTTGCGGTGGCCGGGCCGTCGCTGCGGACGGTTCAGGCGGTGATGGGACCGTTGCTGTAGACCAGTTCGGCGCGCCCGTCGTTGAGGTGGTACGTCAGACCGACCACGGCGGTTTTTTGGCTGGCGACGCCCTCGGCGATAATGGGCGATTCCTCCAGCAGTCGCGCGGCGGTCTGCTTCACGTGCTCGGCCACCATCGAATCAATGCTGCTGGCACTGTCAATGCGCAGGGCAGCCAGCACGGACGGGGTGATGAGCTCCACGATGCCCCGGACGTGCCCGGCCGGCATGGCCCCCGTCTCAACGGAACCCTTCGTGGCCGTCACAGCGCCACAGCTGTCATGGCCCAGCACCACGATCAGCGGCACGTCCAGGAAATCCTCGCCGAACTCGATCGAGCCCAGTGCGGTGTTGTCGATGACATGTCCCGCGGTACGGACCACGAAGGCGTCGCCCAGGCCCATATCAAAAATGATCTCGGCCGCCAGGCGCGAGTCCGAACAGCCAAAAATCGTCACAAACGGGTGCTGCCCGCCCGCCAGGGACGACCGGCGGGCGGCATCCTGGTTGGGGTGGGACGCGACACTCTCAACGAACCGCCGATTTCCCTCCATGAGCCTGGCCCAAGCCTGGGCCGGGGTCCCCGGGTGGGTGTTTCCGTGGTCTTCGCCTGCCATGCTGGTGTGCCTTTCGTAACAATGGATGTATTGACAAGTGGCCGGGATTCCGACCCGGATGGCCGATTCTGCCGGGTGCTTCACCCAGCCGGCGCGGCCGACGGCGGCTGCACCAGTGACCTGTCGCAGGAATATCCGCTGACCACTCCATCAGGTTTATCACGGCCCCGGCCAGGCGGCGGATTCTGGAACGCACTGTGACAATTTCCGGGCACCTTTCCTTCGATGTTGTGGCCGGGCCTGCTCCGCACCAACGGCTCGTTCCCCGGCGTCAGGAGTTCCGTGGCGGCAAGGAGCCCACCCATGGGCCTCACCTGGACACCAGAGCCAGGGCCCGCACGGCGGCCGCCACCGTCAGTGGAGCTGCCACAACCTCGCACAGCACGTACACTTCCCAGGGGCCACCACATTCATGCGCTTGTGCCGGCCGTGCCACAGCAGTGTTGCCGGGGACGCCCAGGGTGTCACCAGGGCCCCGGTATTGACGCCGATGAGCAGGGCTGCCAGCCGTTGCGGCGTCCCCGCCGCGAGTTCGATGAGCAGGTACGCAGGCAAGTTGTTGACCTTGATGTTGGCACCGACCGCGCCGGTGGCTGCCAGCCGCAACAGGTCCCACAGTCCGTTGCACTGCCCCGCCGGCTGTCCCAGGATCAGTGATGTGCCCAGGCCCCGGACTGCCTCCATGGCCGGGAACAGCCCCGACGCGAGCACCAGCAGCGGCCACGGGAGCAATGCCATGGTGAGTGCCTGGCGGCACCCCACGGCAAAGAGTGCTGCCAACTCCACGGCGGCGGCAGTGGACGGGATCCACAACTGAATCCCGGAAACCAGGACGGGCAGCAGGACGGCCAGGACAGCGGAGCTGGCCGCCAGGAAGGCGTGGTCGGGAGCCGGCCGACCGGACGCTGCCCCGCTTCCTCCCATGGCCGGGCCGCCACCGCTGCCCACCTTGCCTGGGCGGATCGTGCCGGCCGGATTCCTGCCAGAGCGCCCGGCCAGGTCCACCCGGAAAATAAGACCGATGCCCGGCAGCGCAACCGGCAAGAACAAGTGCCGGGGCCCACGTCATGGCCGCAAACCGTGCCGGGATGATCCCAGCCAAGGTGTTTTGGGCCAGCAGGTTGGTCAGGTTCGACATCGGCAGCAGGAGGCTGGCGGTGTTGGCCAGCCACACCGTCATCAGGGCAAGGGGCAGGACCGAAAACCCTGCCTGCCGCGCCGTACCAACCACCACACGAGTCAGCAGAACCGCCGTCGCATCCAAGGACAGGAAAACCGTGCACACCACCGCGACCATCGCCACGACCAGGCACACCAAAAATGCCGACCGCGCCCCCCCAAAACTGAAAACCGCGGCCACCCACCGAAAAATCCCAGCCTCGCCAGCCAGCGCAGTCACCACCGTCATCGATGCCACGAACGACAGGATCGGCGCCACCCGCACCAGCAACGCCACCACGCCGACTCATGGAAGAAGGCGGGCGACGACAGTGAACCCCGCCACCGCCAACAAGATCGCCCCCAAGCCCGCCAAGCGCATTGCCCAAGCTTATTCCCGCCCGGCCGCCGGGCCCCGTTTTGTCCGGTGTATTGTCCAGCGCTGTTCAACGGTGAAGTCCTGGTCCATGCGTGCAGGTCTCGGCGGTCGACAGTAATGCGCATCCGTGCCGGGCGATGTCTCTGCCCGGGTTGCATTATCTGTACACTGCTCGTATGACTGATGTGAATCTTGAACCTTTCGATGCGCTCGTTCTGATGTCGTTTGGAGGCCCGGAAAAGAACGCTGATGTTCTTCCCTTCTTGCAAAACGTGACCCGCGGCCGGGGCATACCTGACGAACGGCTGGTCGAGGTCGGTGAACATTACTACGGTTTCGGCGGGAAGTCGCCGATCAACGAGCAGAACCAGAAGCTTCTCGAATCACTGCGTCGGGAGCTGGCACGACGCGGCCTGGAAACCCCGGTTTTGTGGGGCAACCGCAACTGGGCTCCTTTCCTGACCGATGTTGCTCGGGATTTTGTGGCAGAAACAGGGGGCACCAAATTTCTGGCCATCGACACCTCCGCCTATTCCTCATACTCCTCCTGCCGGCAGTACAGGGAAGACTTCGCCCAGACCCTTGATGTCTTGGCTGCCGAGGGCATGCCTGTAACGTTTGAGAAGATCCGCCAGTATTACAACCACCCGGGTTTTGCCGATGCAGAGCTGGGCTGCGTGCGTCGGGCCGTCGATGCCTTTGCACAGCAGGTCGGGGGTCTTGATTCGCGCCGCCACCGCCTGTTGTACGTCACCCACTCCATTCCGCAAAGCATGCAGGCGGCGTCGGAGCGATGGACGGCCGGATATCGTGGGCAGCATGAACAGCTGATGTCCTGGCTCGAAGCGAAACTCGGCCTTGGACTGCACCTGGATTCAGAGCTGGTGTTCTGTTCCCGCTCGGGTGCCCCTCATGTGCCGTGGCTGGAACCGGATATCAATGACCGCTTGGAAGAGCTCAAGGCTGAAGGCATTGACGGTGTCATTGTTGTGCCGTTGGGTTTTGTTTCAGATCACATGGAGGTCAAATATGATCTCGACACGGAGGCTGCCCAGACCGCTGCAGGATTGGGCATGGACTTTTTGCGGGCTGAGTCCGTGGGCACCGACCCTTCCTTTGTGGCCGGCCTCGTCGACGCGGCGTTGGAACGCGCAGCCCAATACAGGGGCGAGCCTGTTGATTCGCCGGCGGTGACGGAGGAAGGCGCGCTGGCTCCTGGCAGCGGTGCGTGCTCAGTTTCGTGCTGCCTGGGCAGGTTGCCCAAGCCTGAGGCGCCTTCCTGGGCCGTCGGCGATGAAGGGCCGTAAGTGACTGGCTTTCCGACACGGCACCATAACTCCGGCCGCTGAATGCGGCAGGAGCGGTCAGCCGCAGACCGGCATTGCCAAGTGGATTCACGCTATGGGTCGCGCTGTCCGCCCTCGATCTCCGCCACAGCGGTGGTGATGCGTTTGGACATGGAGGAGAAAATCCGGCCGTCAAACGGAAATATAGCCAGCCAGTACAGCCGCCCGGCAATCCCGTGGGGAAGGACGACGGCACGTTGCGTCTAGTGGCTGCCCGACTCTGTGCGTTCAACGTAGAACTCGAGCCAGGACCGGCCCGGGGCACGCATCTCCGCTCGAAGCCTGAGCAGTTGGTTGGGCACTATATCCTCACCCTCCACCAGTCGAGGACGTCGCCGAGCGCCAGTTTTCCCCGGCTGCGCCGTCGACGGCGCCACCCGACCCCGCCGACGAGTTTGTCCATGATTCCCCGCAGGGCCCATGCCCCTGGCAGGGAGTAGTAGCCGGTGTCCCCGCCTATTCCTTGGATCACCGTGAAGGCGTTTTCCGGTCCGGCCGTCGATTCCCGCTGGCGAACGTCGGCGTACACCGTATGGCCGGCCCATTGCGGGTCTGACGGGAGCGGGTCGGCCGGTGCTTCGAGGCCGTGTGCCGTGACCCAGGTGGTTTCCACGGTGTGTGCAAGCATTTTGGCCTACGCCAGCAAGACAGCCCGCCGATACCCGGTCAATCCGTTCCTTGGGCGGGGAATCACAGTGTCAATGTCGCGGTTTTTCATGACGCAATCATGCTGGAGCGACTCGACCAAGGGAATGGCCAGTGATCGCGGGATGGGGGCGACAAGGTTGACCCATTGGGCGGCTAGCCCGGGCGTCAAGACGGGTAGTGGGAGTATCCGTGGGCGCCGGATTGGGGCAGCTTCCGCATCGAGCGGCATGAGGTCTGCGTAGCTGTGTGACTCAGGTCCGCCAATGTCGGATCGGCCGGCTACTACGGGTGGACGACCGGCGGCCTGAGAAAGGTAGCGCAGGGCATCCCTGATGGCAATTGGTTGGACCCTGTTCAGCACCCAGCGCGGGGCTGGCATGACGGGCAGGAGGTCGGTGAGGTGGCGCACCATCTCGAAGCTGGCCGAGCCGGAGCCAATGATCAGGCCCGTTTGCAGGGTCAGGGTGGCAATGCCGCGTGATTCAAGAATCTCGCCAGCCTTGACCTTGGCCCTTGAGCACACGGGCCGGCCCAACTAACCTTCGGGATGCGGGCCAGACAAGTAGATCAGCCGCACAGCGCCTTCCTGGCTGGCCACAGCTGCCACAATCTGGGCGCACTGCTCCTCCACTGGGGCGAAATCCTTGTTGTCGGACATCGAATGCGCCAGGTAGTACAAAGGCGTTGCGCCGTCGTACAACTTCTGGACCGCGTGAGGATCGGACTGGTCGCCGGTTACCACATGGACCCTGCCGCTCCAGGGCACGCCGCGCAGGGCATGGCTCCGCCGCGTCAGAACACGCCCTGTGTGCCCCTGCTCCAGAAGTGTCGGGACCAGCCCGCCACCAATGTCGCCGTTGGCGGCGATGATACTCATGGCATACTCACCAAAGATCGACGGGCAACAAAAGCGCGCAATGCCGCCACCAAACCTGCGGCTGCGCAAAGGAACCGGGCGGCCATTGACGCCGTGCATGTTGCCTTCATCCGATGCTCCTCTGCATTGTCGAGCTGGATTTCCGTTTGCGTTTCATTATTAGACAAGCGTGAGTTATATATCCCATAATGTATCTAGATAAGCGAGCAATCAACCCTTCGAGGTAAAGTGCGATCAAGTATTTCCACCCATGTCAGCGACGGCAGCCCGCCTGCGGCCGCATTGCTCCATGAAGTGCTGCTGTCAAGTGATACGTTGACGCATACTTTGTGCCGGCAGCTGCAGATCAACGCAACGGACTTCAATGCGCTGCGGCACTTGGTATTTGGTGCGCCCCTGACCCCTGGAGGGTTGGCCGGGAAGCTATCGATATCCTCCGCCGCGTCCTCTGCACTCGTCGACAGGTTGAGCGCGCGGGGGCATGTTGTGCGCACCCCACACCCCTCGGACCGGCGAAGCGTCCTGGTTCATGCCAGTCCTGAGACCGTTGGGCTGATGGTCTCTGCACTGCGACCGATATTCCAGGAGCCCCATGAACACCTCAACCATGCACCACCCGAGAACCAGCAGGCAGTGGTGGCGTTTCTGGAAGATGTACTCCACTCCATACAGGTGCACAGCGAATCCCGGCCTGCAGGCACGCCGGCGAAGCAGAAGGGCCGATCATGAGTTTGCCGAGCTGGAAGGCTGCAGAGCCGGACGTGGACGGCACCATCACGGACGGTTCGTGCTACGAACGCGCTGTCGAGGCCGAACTGGCCCGCGTCCTGCAGGGCTGCACGAACGCGGCCGCGGAATATTCCGCGGCGGCAGGAACTCTGTGGCATCGCATCGGGTCAGCGCTGCAAGGCGGAAAGCGGGCCCGTCCCCGCTTGGTCAAACTCGGATACGACGCGTTTTCACCTCCAGATAATCATCCGCCATCCGAATCACCTGGTGACGGGGACCGGGTGGTTCTGTTGGGGTGCGCTTTTGAACTGCTGCACACCTCATTGTTGATGCATGACGATGTCATTGACAGGGATTTCACCCGCCGCGGACGCCCCACGCTCTCGGCGTTGTACCGCAACGAAGCCGTGGCTGCCGGAAGATCCCTTCCGGAAGCTGAACACACCGGACACTCGGCGGCGATCATTTCCGGCGACATGCTCCTCGCGACGGCCATATCCATGGCGGTCCGGGCGGGGAGATCCCTGGCCCAGGCACCCGCCCTTGAGACATTCTTCCAACTCGCCATCCACCAGGCGGGTGCCGGGGAACTGGAAGACCTGCTGTATTCCCTGGGACGGTCACCGGCCACGGTGCATCAGGTGTTGCGCATGGAAGAGCTCAAAACCGCTTCCTACTCATTCAGGTTTCCCCTGCAGGCCGGTGCCCTGCTGGCCGGGGCAACTGTTGCGGAGGCAGAGTCACTGGCCGGGGTTGGCGGCCAGCTGGGCCTGGCCTACCAACTCATTGATGACGTCCTGGGCACGTTCGGCGATCCCGTCAGGACCGGAAAATCCGTGGACTCCGACCTCCGCGAAGGGAAAAGCACCATATTGACTGCGATGGCCGCCGCACAGCCCGCATTTCGTGAGAACCTGACGAGGCTGCGCACACAAACACCCGCTGTCTCCTCGCTTCGTTCGGTCCTGGAAGCCGCGGACGCGGAAAGCCTTGCTCGAAAACTGGCCCAGGACCTCTGCGACGATGCACTGCAATCAGCTCGGCAGCTCGAGCTGCCCTCAACTGTTTCCGATCAACTCCATGCGTTTGCAACACTGATCTTGACCAGGGGGGCATAAGCCGTGCGCGACCACATGCCAACAAAATTGCCGGCGGAGACCGGTTTGCAGACCACCGGACCGACTCCGTTGGAGCGCTATTCCGCCACCGCCAGCAACAGCGCGCGGGTGGTGATCAACAACTACTCAACATCGTTCTCACTGGCTTGCCGGATGCTGGATCCGCAGTCGCGCACGCACATCGCCAATGTGTATGCCTTGGTGCGGCTGGTGGATGAAGTCGTCGACGGCGTTGCCTGTGAGGCAGGGCTCAGCCCGGAAGCCACCGGGCAGGTCCTGGACAGTTTGGAAGCTGAGACCGAGACGGCCTTGCAAGCCGGGTACAGCACCAACATGGTGGTGCATGCCTTTGCCTCCACGGCACGGTGCTGCGGCATCGATGCCACCTTGACCCGGCCCTTCTTCGCCTCCATGCGCAATGACCTGAGCGTGTCAACCCACGACGGGTCCTCCCTGGAGAAGTACATTTACGGTTCCGCCGAGGTGGTGGGGTTGATGTGCCTGCGCGTCTTCCGTTCAGCACCACATGCCCCCACCGGAGGCGAGGATCAAGCAGCAGAGGCCGCCCGGCGGCTCGGTGCCGCCTTCCAGAAGGTCAACTTCCTGCGCGATCTGGCAAGCGACACGAGCGAATTGGGACGCTGCTATTTCCCGGGCCTGTCGCCGGAGACATTCACCAATGGCCACAAGGACTTGCTGGTCAAGGAAATCAAGGCCGACCTCGAGGCGGCGGCGCAGGGACTCGTATTCCTGCCGCCCCGGGCACAATTGGCGGTGTCCCTGGCGCACGGACTGTTCAGTGAGCTCAACCAGCAGTTGAGCCAGGCCAGCGCCGCGGAGTTGCTGGCCCGGCGGGTGTCCGTGGCACCGTGGCGCAAGGCAGCCATAGTGTTGCGGGTTGTTGGCGCGCATCTAGCCAAAAAGTTATGCCGGCGCCCAGGCATCCACGAGCCGGAGGGCCACAGATGAAGGCCACCGGCAAAGCACAGCACGGAACAGCCCCAGGGCGGGCGGTGGTCATCGGCGGGGGCTTCTCTGGACTGGCAACAGCGGGTTTGCTGGCGGCGACAGGCCACCAGGTGACGCTGCTTGAACAGCAGCCGCATCTGGGGGGCAGGGCCGGACGTTTGCAAAGGGACGGGTTCAGTTTCGACACCGGCCCCTCATGGTATTTGATGCCAGAGGTCATCGGGCACTGGTTCGAGTTGATGGGCACAACCACCGACGACGCGCTCGAACTGGTCCGGCTTGACCCGGGTTACCGGGTCTGGTTTGACGCCGGAACACCGATGGACCTGCCTGCCGGCGGCGGCGCGGATGCCGTCTTCGAATCCCTGCAGCCCGGTGCCGGAGCGGCCCTGCACGAGTATCGAAAGCAGGCACAGGGCAGCCACTCCCTGGCCCTGCAGCACTTCCTGTACGACGATTTCTCCTCCCCCGCCACCTTCTTCAAGCCCCAGCTCCTCAAGCTGCTGCCACGGCTTGCCCCGCTTCTGTCCACGTCCTTGGAAAAGTTCGTGGCGAAGCGCTTCAACGATCCTCGATTGCGCCAGGTCCTTAGCTATCCTGCTGTCTTTCTCGGCTCAAGCCCGCAGCGCACCCCGGCGCTCTATCACCTGATGAGCCACTTGGACCTCACCCAGGGCGTCCAATACCCGATGGGGGGCTTCGCACACACCGTCGATGCGATGGCGCAGATCTGCCGCCAGGCCGGGGTTGAAATCATCACCGATGCCCGGGTGGACCGCATCGAAGTGGCCACTGCCGCAGGCCAAGCCAGGGTCGAAGCCGTCAGTTGGGTCAACACTGCCACAAGCGGCCCAAAATATCAGCGAGTGGAGGCCGACGTCGTCGTTGGCGCCGCAGACTTGCACCATATCGAGACCGAACTGCTGCCGCCGGAATACAGATCCCACTCGGCCGGTTCGTGGAAGCGCCGGGATCCCGGGCCCAGCGCCGTGCTGCTGTGCTTGGGCATCAGGGGCAGGCTGCCGCAATTGAACCACCACAATTTGTTCTTCACCCGGGACTGGGGGGAAAACTTCCGCCGCATTCATGCCGGCGAGGATCTTGAACCGGAAACCAGCGTGTACATGTGCATGCCCAGCCACACCGATCCCGCCGTTGCACCGGATGGGTGTGAGAACCTTTTCATCCTCATCCCTGCCCCGGCACTGCCGGGCTGGGGTTGCGGCGGCCCCGACGGCCGGGGAAGCCCACAGGTGGAAAAAATCGCTGATGCCGCCCTTGACCAGATCGCCGAGTGGGCGGGGATCGCAGACCTGCGCGAACGCATCATGGTTAGGCAAAGCTACGGCCCGGAAGACTTCGTGAACAACGTCAATGCGTGGCAGGGCGGGGCGCTGGGGCTCGCCCACACTCTGCGGCAGAGCGCATTCCTCCGACCGGCAAACCGCAACCGCAAGGTTCACGGACTGCACTATGCAGGCAGCTCCGTGCGGCCAGGCATTGGGATCCCCATGTGCTTGATCAGCGCAGAACTCGTCGCCAAAAGCGTCAACAACATCAAAGCCCCGGGCCCGATGACACTCCCAGCCACCGGGACGGCGGAGGGATGGCGGACCGAAACGTGACTTACCTTTTAATACTCATGGTGCTGAGCTGCGCCATGGCGGCCATCGATGCCCGACACCATTTGTTTGTTTTTTCGCAACCCGTGCCGGCGCTTGTGACTTTGCTGGGCGCCACCGCCTTCTTCTTGTTGTGGGACGACATCGCGATTGACCGGGGCATCTTCTTGCACCGCGAATCACCACTGATGACCGGGGCCATGCTCGGTGACCAGCTGCCCTTGGAGGAAGCCTTTTTCCTCCTCTTCTTTTGTTACCAGGCAATGCTCTTGATCCTCGGGTTTGGCAAATGGCGGGCACACCGGGCCGCAGCCAAAGGGAACAACCGGTCAACCACAACAAAGGATGTGCCGTGAAATTTGCGCTGCTCTCCATTTATTTCATGGCTGGTTCGATACTGCTTTTCCTCGTGGCACTCCGCCTGAAGCACATTGGCCTGCGCAGCGTCCTGCCCCCCGTTGCTTCCTCTTTGGTGGTGCTGCTGCTCCTGACCGCCGTGTTCGACAATGTGATGATCAGTTCAGGCCTCTTCGACTACGGGGACCAGACCCTGTTGGGCCCGCGCATCCTTCTGGCACCGATCGAGGACTTTAGCTATCCGGTGTGCGCGGTGTTCCTCGCCCCGGCACTGTGGTGGTTGGCTGGCGGCCGTCCCCCGCTCGCGTAGGAGCCAAACCCCCTGCCTCCACGGAAACACAGAAGGAGTCCTAGACCGTGCTGCGTGAACTCTTCATGACCTCCCGCCCGATCTCCTGGGTCAACACCGCCTACCCGTTTGCTGCCGCCTATCTGCTTAGTGCCGGAACCATTGACTGGGTCTTCGCGGTGGGGACCGTGTTTTTCCTCATTCCCTACAACCTGGCCATGTACGGGATCAACGATGTTTTTGACTATGAATCTGACCTGCTCAACCCCCGCAAGGGCGGGGCCGAGGGAGCGCTCGTAGACCGTGCCGGACACCGCAAGATAATCTATGCGTGCGTGCTGGTGCTGCTGCCATTCCTGGTGGTGTTGGCCATGGTTGGATCTTTGCAGGCGAATGTGGTGCTGCTGGTATCCATGACAGCACTGGTGGCTTACAGTGCACCGCACCTTCGTTTCAAGGAAAGGCCCTTTCTGGACTCCGCGACGTCCAGCACCCATTTTGTCTCGCCCTTGCTGTACGGACTGGTCCTGGGCGGGGTGCACTTCAACACGGCGTTGGTGGCGCTCACATCGGCGTTCTTTTTTTGGGGCATGGCCTCGCATGCCTTTGGTGCCGTGCAGGACATTGTCCCCGACCGTGCAGCATCGCTGGGTTCCATCGGCACCGTCCTGGGCGCCCGCCGGACTGTCATTTTGGCAGCGATGGCTTATTTGCTGGCAGGGGCGCTGCTGTTATTCACGCAGTGGCCAGGCCCCCTGGCAGCCGCCCTGGCACTGCCCTATGTCTTCAACGTCCTGCCCTTTGCCTGGCTCAGCGATGAACACTCCGGCCGGGCGCACACCGGATGGGTGCGATTCCTTTGGCTAAACTATGTCACCGGCTTCTTCATCACCATGATTCTGATTGGCTATGCATTCACACGATGACACTTCCGCGCCCTACAACCAAGAAAGCCACGCTGCCATGACCGTGACCTGCGTAAACATTGTGTGGTTCCGAGATGACCTGCGCCTCACCGACCACCCCGCACTCAGCACCGCTACGCAAGCCCGCACCGCCAGCGCATGCACCACCGCGGTGTATGTCCTTGATGAGCAATCCCCCGGAATCCGCCCGCTGGGTGCTGCGGCAAAGTGGTGGCTCCACCATGCCCTGCTCGAACTGCGCGCGGACCTGGCAGCACTGGGGGTTCCGCTGATACTGCGGCAGGGCCCGGCCGAGGCCGTGGTTCCGGGCCTTGTGGACGAACTCCGTGAACATTGGGGATTGGCCCGTGACGCCGTCGCCTTGTTCTGGAACCGGCGCTACGGCGGCGGTGAACACCGCGCCGATGCCGCGATCAAGGAACTGCTCCGGGAGCACGGCTGCA
The DNA here is from genome assembly GCF_025548615.1 of Arthrobacter sp. A2-55. NCBI lineage: Bacteria > Bacillati > Actinomycetota > Actinomycetes > Micrococcales > Micrococcaceae > Arthrobacter > Arthrobacter sp. A2-55. Next base: position 11,581 of record NZ_JAJLOZ010000010.1, read on the forward strand.
ACGTCAGCAGCTTCCCTGGCACCTTGCTACATGAACCATGGATCGTGAAGACCCAAGAACAACGCCACTTCAAGGTGTTCACCCCCTTCTACAACGCGGCACAGGACATTCCCCTGCGTCCCGTGCTGCCCGCACCGGCACCGGTGCCCGGCCAGCCGGCGGTGACGGCACCCGTGCCCAGCGACGAACTCGATTCCTGGAAGCTGCTGCCGGCGCGCCCGGATTGGTCGGCGGGACTGGCGGCGGCATGGACGCCCGGCGAAGCTGCCGCCCAAGCACGCCTGGACCTGGTACTGGAGGAGGTGGCGGCCGGCTACCCCACCGGCCGGGACCGCCCCGACTACGACGGGACCTCCCGGCTGTCCCCCGCGCTGCGCTGGGGCCACCTGAGCCCCGTCCAGGTGTGGGAGGCACTGAGCTCCGCGGCGGCTGCCTCCCCGGAGAAGGCCGAAGGCGCCCGGTCCATCATGCGCCAGCTGGCCTGGCGGGACTTCTGCTGGAACCAGCTCTACCACCAGCCCCAGCTTCCCACGCGAAATCTCCGGCCGGAATTCGATGGTTTTGACTGGTCCTGGCCCACCGAGCTGCTGCCAGCCCCAACAGCTCGCCCAGCCGCGGGCCAGTCAGGGACCGCAGCCAGTCAGCCGGCGGCGAACAGCCTGCCGGGGCCGGACTGCGATCCGGTCCAGGCCGGCATTGATGCACTTTACACATCGTGGTGCACCGGGGACACCGGGTTCCCGCTGGTTGACGCCGGCATGGCGCAGTTGTGGCAGACCGGGTGGATGCACAACCGGGTACGAATGGTCACAGCAAGCCTGCTCGTGAAGAACCTGGGCATCCACTGGAGGGCCGGTGAGGCATGGTTCTGGGACACCCTGGTTGATGCCGACGCCGCCTCCAATCCGGCGAACTGGCAGTGGGTTGCCGGCTGCGGGGCCGATGCCGCACCCTACTTCCGCGTGTTCAACCCGGTCCTGCAGGCCAGAAAGTTCGATCCCCGCGGAGCCTACCAAACCCGCTTTGCCGCCGCTCTCGGAGCGGAGCCCGTGGTTGACCTGAAGGAATCGCGCGCCGCTGCACTGACAGCCTATGAACACATGAAGCAGGCCTCCCGGACCGGCGACACCCAGCAATGAGCCCTACCCACGGTGGCGGGCGTGCGGGTCCGGCATCGCGCCGTCGTCAATGTCTGTCCGGAACTTGGATTTCCGGGATAGGGCGGAGGGCCACCAGATGGCCCTGCCAATGTCGTAGCTGAGGGCGGGAACCAGCAGCGACCGCACCACGACGGTGTCCAGCAGGACCCCGAACGCCACGATGAACGCAATCTGCACCAGAAACAGGATCGGGATCACGCCAAGCGCGGAGAACGTGGCCGCCAACACCAGACCGGCCGAGGTGATGACCCCGCCGGTGATGACGAGCCCGCGGATGATGCCCTCGCCCGTGCCGTGGCGCAGCGATTCCTCCCGTACCCGGGTCATCAGGAAGATGTTGTAGTCAATCCCCAGCGCCACCAGGAAAATGAATCCGTAGAGGGGGACGGCCGGGTCGGCGCCTGGAAAATCGAAGACGTTATTGAAGAAGAAGGCGGCAACGCCCAGGGCCGTGCCAAAGGACAGCACCGTGGTCAGCACCAGCAGCACCGGTGCCAGCACCGAGCGCAGCAGCAGCATCAGGATCAGCAGGATCACCACAAGCACGACGGGAATGATGAGGTTCCGGTCGTGGATCGAGGCATCGTTCGTGTCGATCGCCGTTGCCGTGACACCGCCCACCAGCGCCTGGGGCACAGTGCCGTCCAGGCCGGTGCGGATCCCGCGGACGACGGCGGCCGCTGCCTCCGTGTCAGCGGCGGCACCCAGCGTGCCCTGGAGCAGGACGTCCCCGCCCACCACCGTGGGCCGGGGAGCCCCGTTCCCGGGAGGGCCCGCCAGCTGGATGCCTTGGGTCGTGACCGCAGCTGAGCCGCTGGGTGAATCGGCCGTGACGACGGAGACTGATTTTATGCCGTCGTGGGCCAGCAGCACATTGGCGGTCTCCTGCAGCTGCGTTTCCGGGGCCACCACCAGCACGGGACTGCCGGTGCCGCCAGGGAAATGCTCGCCCAGGATCTTCTGCCCGTCGCGCGCCTCGGAGGCGCCCAACACCAGGTCCGATTGCGGCACACCACTGGCATTGAGCTGGGTGGCCCCGAGCACACCCAGCAGCAGCACCGCCGTGGTCACTGTCCAGATCAGGCGCGGGCGGCCCCGGATCAGCCGGGCCAGCCGTGCCCAGAGCCCCGTGGAGCGCACACCGTGCTCTGCCGCCACAGCCTCCGGCTCGAACTTGGGCCGCCGCGGCCAAAAAGCATTGCGGCCAAACACAAAGAGAAGCGCAGGCAGCAGGGTGAGCGCGGACAGCATGGCAAACACAATGCCAATCGAGGCCACCGGTCCCAGGGAACTATTGGACTTCAGATCGCTGAACAACAGGCACAACAACCCGGCGATCACAGTACCGCCGGAGGCTGCAATCGGCTCGGCAGACTTTTTGATCGCCTGCATGCTGGCTGCCCACTTGTCCGTGCTGACCCGCAATTCTTCCCGGTACCGGGAGACATACAGCAGTGAATAGTCCGTGGCGGCGCCAATGACCAGAATGAACAGGATGCCCTGGGTCTGCCCGCTGAGCATCAGCACCCCGGCCTTCGCCAACCACCACACACTCAACAACGCCACACAAAGGGCAAAGAGGCTCGTGGCCAGGACCGCCAACGGCAGCAGCAGGGAACGGTACACGCAGACCAGGATGAAGAACACCGCCAGCAGCGCCGCACCCAACAGGATCCCGTCGATGCCGGAAAAGCCCTCGATAAGGTCGGCAGTGAAACCGGCAGGGCCGGTCACATGAACAGACACCCCCGCGGGCGCAGCATCCCTTAACGACGCGCCAATGGCATCGACTACTGAGCCAATATCCGCGTTGGCCTGGACCGGCACGAACGCCTGCACCGCCCGGCCGTCCTTCGAGGGAATACCCGGGGACACCCCGGCCCCAACGCCAGGGATGCCCGGCAGTCTTGACACCTCCCGTGACACGGCAGCGATGTCAGTTTCGTCCAGAGCAGCACCGCTGGAAAGTACAACGACTGCGGGAATCTCATCCGAGTCCCGGAACTCACCCAGCAGCTTCTGCACCTGGGTGGCATCGGAAGAAGAGGGCAGGTAGGTGGTCTGGTCGTTCGAGGACACCTCGCCGACCCTGCCAAAATAGGGACCGCCAATGGCGCCGCCCACCAGCCAGGCAATGATGACCAGCGCCGGCAGCAGCACCCTCAGCCACATTCCAAAACGGCGTCGCGGATTCCCCAGGATGGTCCCGGTTGCGGTCATCTTCCCTGTTCGAGCCATGAACCCATCTCCATCATCTGATCGAATTTTAATCTAGTTTAGCTAGCAAATATCCAGGCTTGCAACACGTGCGGTTCATTTCTTTGGTGTCGGGATAGAATTATTGCCATGGCAAGCATCGAGGCAAGCCCCATATCATTGCCGACGAACATCTACGACGTGAACGCCGCCGACCCGGAGAGCCAACTCGTCGACCGTTCAAACATGACCTCCGCCGAGGTGTCCCATATCGGTGATCTCATGGCGGCGCTGGGCAGGCTGCGCAGCGCTGAGCAGCAACTCACCGATGCGTCACTGAAGTACATGAAGCTCAACCAGTCGGACATGCGCGCACTGCACTACCTGATCGTCGCGGCCAACACCCACGAAATCGCCACCCCCGGCGCCATTGCCAGCCACTTGAAAATTTCCACAGCGTCCACCACGAAGCTGCTGGACCGACTGGAAAAAGCAGGCCATATCACCCGCCAACCCCACCCCACCGACCGCCGGGCACTGTCCATCGCCATCACACCAAAAACACGTCAAGCCGCCATGGACACAGTGGGGCGTCAACAGGCCAAACGATTCCACGCGGCGGCCCGGTTAACCACAGAAGAACGCGAAGTAGTTATCCACTTTCTCGATGACATGACGAAGGAAATCTCACTCACGGATGAGACGTGGGCCCGGCCCGCGGTTACTCTCGAGTAGTCGCATCCCTTTGACCGGTTGGCGATGGGCCGTGTCAGGGAAATCGTGACCATCCACCGGCGTCCGGCCCAAAGTCCGGCGCATGCGTACCGACGACTCCGTCACCCGCGCCGCGCATTCCGGCTCGTCAAAGGCAAGAATTGGGGCACCCAAGAAAAGTCAGGTCACGCACTCACGCGCACTCGAGAGGCACCCCTGACCAGCACAAAACACCGGCCTGACCTCAATCGGCAGGAAGACCGCCGTTAGGCGGGGACGACGGCGGCACCCGGGGTCCGCCGTCGTGCCGGCCTTTTGCCGGGCCGGCAAAGACCGGTTCAGGCGGTGATGGGACCGTTGCTGTAGACCAGTTCGGCGCGCCCGTCGTTGAGGTGGTACGTCAGGCCGACCACCGCGGTTTTTTGGCTGGCGACGCCCTCGGCGATGATGGGCGATTCCTCCAGCAGGCGGGCGGCGGTCTGCTTCACGTGCTCGGCCACCATCGAATCAACGCTGCTGGCGCCGTCGATGCGCAGGGCCGCCAGGACGGACGGGGTGATGAGGTCCACGATGCTGCGGACGTGCCCCGCCGGTATGGCCCCCGTCTCGACGGAATTCTTCGTGGCCGTCACGGCGCCACAGCTGTCATGGCCCAGCACCACGATCAGCGGCACGTCCAGGAATTCCTCGCCGAACTCGATCGAGCCCAGTGCGGTGTTGTCAATGACGTGGCCGGCGGTACGGACCACAAAGGCGTCGCCCAGGCCCATGTCAAAAATGATCTCAGCCGCCAGGCGGGAGTCCGAGCAGCCAAAAATCGTCACAAACGGGTGCTGCCCGCCCGTTAGGGACGAGCGGCGGGCTGCGTCCTGGTTGGGGTGGGAAGCAACGCTCTCCACGAACCGCCGATTTCCCTCCATGAGCCTGGCCCAAGCCTGGGCCGGGGTCCCCGGGTGGGTGCTGCCGTTTGCTTCGCCTGCCATCTGGTATGCCTCTCGTAACAATGGATGTATTGACAACTATTCCGGAACATGGACCGCCGGTGACTCCCGGGCGGGCACCACCTTGTGGCCCATCGCCCGGATGTCTCAGCTGGCCGCGGCGGCGTCCGCACCGCCGGCCAGTTCCACGCCCAGCGCCCCGTCTAGGTTTATCACGCCGGCGTGCCGGCCGCAGATTTTGGCTCCGGCATGGACCCTGGGGCTCCTCGCGCCGCACCACGGCACCGCGGACGCGAGCTGCTCGGATTCAGGGCTGTTGGTGCGGTGGTTGGTTGCCCGGCGGTTGGTTGCCCGGCGGTCGCCGGCCTGGCGGAGGATCCGGTGGAGGGCCCGGGCGCGGGCCGGCCGGATCGGGCCGGGGAAGGTGCGGCACCGGATGGGGGCCACCAGCGGGTGCCGGGGACGGCACATGTTTGTGCAGGTGCGGCGGTGGTGGCGGCGGCCCTGGCGGCGGGCGCCGCGGCGCTGCGGCCAAGGGCCCTTCCGCCAGCGGGACGGCAGCTTCCCGCGCCTCATCCACCTCCTTGACCCCGGCCGTGTCCTTGCCACCTTCGGCATCCAATGAGCCTGCACTGGGAGCATGGGTGGCATCGAGCCCGAAAAAGCGGTACAGCTCCTGTTCCTGGGTGTCGGTGATGGTCCCGCGGTCACTGTCGATGCGGGGGCCGTTGGTGATCGCCTCTTTTGTGAAGGCCGCCGTGATCACGGAGCCGTCAAGGCTGGCCCCTTCGAGCGGGACGAAGGATTCGGACATGCCAAATAGTCCGGTCCTGACAGTCACGAAGACCGGGGCCCCGGATTCACCACTTGTGAATATCTGCTCAACGGAGCCGATCCTGTTTCGGGAAGGGTCCACGACGATGCCGCCTGAGAGGACAATCGCATCAAGATCCTGCAGACTTAGCAAGAGGTAGGTCCTTCCCGTGTTGGCCGAATGTGTGCCGCACTTCATCATTGCCGGGTTCGCAGGATTCGACAAAGGGTTCGACAAAAGTTTACGTCCAACACCTCATACGTGCGCCAGCACCAGCGCCGTGACGGCGGCGAGCACTGTCAGGGGCGCCACGATGAGACCGAAGAGCGCGTAGCCACGCCAGCTAATCAGCACATTCATCCGGATCAGGCGGTCGTGCCACAGCAACGTCGCCAAGGAAGCCCCCGGGGTGATGAGCGGGCCCGCGTTGGCGCCGATGAGCAGGGCCGCGAGTCGCTGCGGCGTCGCCGCCAGCGGTTCTGCCAGCAGGTAGGCGGGCAGGTTATTGAGCAGGTTGGCACTGAGCGCGCCCGTAGCGGCCAGTTGCAGAAGGCCGGCGAACCCATTGCCGCGCCCGGCCAACTGCCCCAGGGCTGCCGGTCCACCGAGGTGCCTGACAGTTTCCATCACAAGGAACAGTCCCGAAGCGAACAGCAGCAGCGACCAAGGAACAAGCGAAAAGCTGAGGGCCCGGCGCCGGCGAACGGCAAATATTGCAATCAGGACCGCGGCGGCAGCTGTGGAAGGAATCCACACCGGAACGCCGGAGACCAAGACCGGCAGCAAGATAACCAGTACGGCGGAACTGGCCCCCAGAAGCGCCCTGTCGGTGGCCGGAAGGCCGGAAGCGGCCAGCTGTCCACCGGATGCCAGGCTGCCGGCCGGTCCAACGCTCACGGCCTCTTCGTGCCGGAGCCGGGTCACGGGGATACGGTTGTAACGCTTGCGCACGTCCGCACGGAAGACCAGGCCAATGAAGAGCAGCGGCACCACGGCTGCGGCGATGGCAGGTGCCCACATCATGGCCGCAAACCGTGCCGGGCTGATGCCGCCCATTGAGTTTTGGGCCAGCAGGTTGGTCAGGTTCGAAATGGGAAGCAGGAGACTGGCGGTGTTTGCCAGCCACACCGTCGTAAGGGCAAGCGGCAGGGCCGGCAGGCCCGCCTGCCGGGCCACACTGACCACCACGGGGGTAAGAAGCACCGCAGTCGTGTCCAGGGAGAGGAATACGGTGCACACGGCGGCGAACCCCGCCACGATCAACCACAGCAGGACATGGCGGCCACGGCCCCACTGCCTGAACCGGCGGGCCACCCACCGGAAAATCCCTGCCTCGCTGGCCAACTCCGTCACCACGGTCATCGAAGCCACGAACAACAGGATCGGCGCCACCCGTTCCACCAGTACCGTGACGTCGGAAAGGGGAAGCAGACCGGTCGAGACAGCGAGGCCTCCGACTGCCAGCAGGACCGCACCCATGATCGCCAATCGCATTCACTTAGCCTATTCCCGGCAGGCGGCCAAATGCCGGCAGCCCAAAAAACCGGGACGTGGAATACCGCCAGCAAACAAGACCGACGCCACAGCAGTGGCTAAACCACAAGATCGCGCAAGATTGGCAAGGACCTTCGGCTCATCTAGGTCCTAGGCATACTCTTACCGTCCTCAGGCAAAGACTAATGCGACTTTGAAAATTGATCGAGCCACCGAAAGCGCCTGCAGAGAAATTTTCCGCTCCCATGCGGCCGATGACATCGCGGAGCAGATTTCCAACAACAGATTTTGGGGTACAGAATGTTCACGTCTGCGGGGCTGTGGGGTCGGTGGCCCAGCGCTTTGTCGCCCTGTGGTGCTCCAAGAGGCCCGATTCCGGGACCCGGCTTCGGGTCTGAACCTGCTCAAGACGCCAAACCCTGATCCAGATTGGGGGTCGCGCATAGCAGGCGCTGACATGTAACAGGACGAACCGTCGGGGTCGACGCAGAGGGAACCCCCGAGGGTTCTGGGCTAAAGATTGGCGCGGACGGCGGTGGCCGGCGGCGTGACTGGGCGTCCGAGGAGGGCGAGCATGGCGGCCGGGTCGCCGTCAAGGTAGCCGGCGGCGGCGTCGGCCTGGAGCGGCGCGAGGAACCCCGCGGTGTCCTCATCCAGGCCGTTCCGGACCAGCATCTGGAGGAAGTCTTCGACGGGGAGGTTCTTGGCCGTCATGGTGGTACCGGAGGCCTCGGCGGCGGCGTGGGCAAGACCGGGGTAGGTGAATTCCCCACCCCCCCATTTCAAGGGTGACGTTGCCGTCGTACTCGGTGAGCATGGCCTGGGCATCGGCTTCCGCTAAGCCCGCCCGGGGGTGCGGCGGGGATGAGTCAGTCGCCGGCAGCGTGGACCAACACACCCCGGGAAACGGCCTCGGGCAGCTCCGCCGTGCAGTTCTCGGTGTACCAGCCGTGGCGCAGGATGGTGTGCGGGGCGCCAGATGAGGCCAGCATCTGCTCCGTGACCTTGTGTTCTGCGGCCAGGATCATGGGATTGTCGGCGGCGCGGAGCACCGAGGTGTAGTAGATGCGGACGATACCGCACGCCTTGGCGGCGTTGATGACGTTGCGGTGCTGGGTCACGCGCCGGCCCACCTCGCTGCCGAAGATGAAGAGCAGCCGGTCCACGCCTTTGAACGCTTCCTCGAGAGCTACAGGGTCGTTGCAGTCGGAGCTACGGACGACGGCGCCGCGAGTCGCCAGGGCTGTGGCCTTGGCCGGGTCGCGCACGACGGCGACGACCGAGCCCGACTCAACGCCATTGGCAATGAGCTGGTCGATGACCAGGGTGCCCAGCTGTCCGCTCGCTGCGGTTACTCAATGGGTGGTCATGGTCTTTCCTTTCATACTGGATGCCGGCGATGCGGGGCCGAAACGCCCGGGCAGGGCATGTCCGGACTGCGGAGTGCGTGGATTGACGTGGTGCTAGGAGGATTTCGGGATGCCGCGGTCGGCCAGGGACAGGACCACGAGGGCCGCCCCAAGTATCGCGAAAACGCCCGCGAAGGACAGCAGGCCCGCGTCGTTTGCACCGCCCGCGAAGGCTGCTCCGATGAGGCCGGTGGCGACGAATCCGCCGATGTAGGAGGCTGTGCGGTAGAAGCCGCTGTTGGTGCCAAGGTCTTCGTGTGAGCTCTTGAGGTAAAGCATGGTCTGGTTGGCCACATTGCCGAGCCCCATCGAGGTGCCGAAGACCGAGAGGGCGATGACTGGCCACAGGAGGGAGTTGGAGGCGCTGGCCGCCCACAGCAGCCCGGCACCGGCCACGATGAGCGCGGAGCAGGCGGCGAGGACACGGCGGACCCACTTCCAGCGGCCGATTACCAGGGATGCCGTGGCGCTCAGGACTGACATGGGAAGCATCAGCACGCCCACGAGCCCGGGATCGATTCCGCGCGCCTGCTCGAGCCACTGGCTCACCCCGTACAGTACGCCGTACATGACCGCGAAGCTCAACATCAGCCGGAGGTAGGTGCGCTGGAGCGAGCCGTTGCGGGCGAGCATCCGCACATCCAGGAACGGCGAGGCGTGCCGGCGCTCCCACAGGACGAGTGCCACGGCGAAGAGGCCGACGACGGCGGCCAGCCACCACTGCGGGTGCGTCATGCCGTTGAGGAATACCAGCAGGGCCGTCACGGCGCCGCCGAAGAGCAGGATCCCGAGGGGGTCGAGGTGCTTCATGGCGGGGATGTGCTGGTCCCGGTCGTCCAGGCCGTCGCGGGGTACCCAGAGGAGTGTGCTGGGGAGGGCGATGAGCGCGAGGGGGACGTTGATCGCGAACACCGCCCGCCACCCGAAGGCGGTTATCAGCAGGCCGCCGATCGGCAGCCCGACGGCGGCGGTGATGTGGCCTGCGGCGGCCATGAGGCTGAGGACACCGTTGGGCATCGGGGCCCGGGCCCCCACGGCGCGGAGGTGAATCATCATCATGGCCGTCGGGTACGCCGCGGACGTGCCCAGGCCAAGGACAGCACGGGAGACGACGAGCCATGCGATGCCCGGTGCTGTCCATCCGATGGCGCCGCCGACTGCCACGAGGACCAGCCCGGCGATGAAGACCGTCCGGGCCCCGTAGCGGATGGCCAGCCGTCCCATGAGCGGCTGGCACACCGCACTGACAAGGTAGAGCGCGGAGACTAGGAGTGCGGTCTGCACGGCCGTGACGCCGAAGTCGGTTGCGATGCTCACAAGCGCCGTGGCGATGATGGAGGAGTTGATGGGGTTGAGCGTGGTGCCCAACAGCAGGGCCGCCATAAAGCCAGGGCCGTAAAGCTGCTTCTCTGTGGTGGCTGTGGCCGTGTCCGTGGTGGCCACCGCCTCAGGCGAGTGCCGTGCGCAGGGCTGCGATCACGTCGGCCGTGGTGCCTGTCTCGGCGATCATGGGAAAGACGTGCTCGAAGCTGTTCGCGCCGCGCTCCGGCATCGGGTCGGTAACGGCGTCGGAGGCGATGGCGACGTTGAAGCCGGCGTCGAAGGCGGCGCGGACCGTGGATTCCACCCCCATGCCCGCGGCGAGTCCCGCGATGACCACCTGGGTGGTGCCCTGCCCGGCGAGGTGCGTCGTGACGTCGTCGGACGCGAACGCGTTCAGCGCCTTCTTGGCAACCAACAGGTCCATCTCCGCAATGGGCAGGCGTGCGTCGAGCTCGGCGAAGTCTGCGCCCGGCGCAGCGCCGCCGCCGGGCCGCGGAGCCTCGGCACGGCCGGCGGGCAGGCCCAGGGCCGTGACCCAGATTACGGGCAGGCCCGCGGCGTGGAACGCGTCGGCGAGGATCGCGGTATTCTCGACGATGCGCGTCGCGTCCTGGGCGGGGGCCATCCCGAGGATGCCCTTCTGCAAGTCGATTGCGATGAGGGCGGAATCGCGGTCAATGCTGGTGATGCTCATGGATGCGCGGTCCTTTCTGGCGCGATGTGCCTGGTGGCGAGGTGCCTAGTGGTTATGTTCCCGATGGCTGTCAACGAGCCGGTGCAGGAGTTCGATAGCAGATGCCAGTTCCGCCTGCTCCGTCTCGTTCAGCTGTGATTTGATCTGGTCGCGGACCCAATCCGTCTTGCGGCTGCGCACCGCCTCGATGAGGTCGCGCCCGGCTCCGGTGAGATGCAGCTCGCGCCGGCGGCCGTCCTCCGCAGCCGGTGACGCGAGCACATGGCCGCCGGCGATGAGGGCACCGACAGTCGCACTCATCGACTGTGGGCTCACGCCCTCGAGCCGGGCAAGTTCGGCACTCGTAATGCCGGGCCGCTGGTGAAGGCGTGCCAGCACGGACTCCTGCGGGCGGTTCAGCTCATTCGTGGCCTTGCCTTCGGCGGTCAGTCGCCGGGTGAGGTCATGGACCACGGCGCGAAGCCGCCACGAGAGGTCTGCGGGATCCGGCTGATTGCTCATGTATGTACCCTAAACTGATCAATCAAACTTATCAAGTTTCCTGTTCATATTTTGATGCGTCGCATAGGGAGACGCAATCAGAATGCGGAAAATCGTACGCCGAGGCCTCGTCAAGGCGCGCACTCGTCAGTTAAGAATGCGGCCCGTATTCGAAACCTTGTTGATGATGTAGGACCCTCAACCGCGAGAAGTTGCGGGGCCGTCAAGTCCTGGATGTTTAAGGTAGCGCTTCGACAAGGTGCCGTCACGGTCAACCCGGTCATAGGGGTTTCAATCCCACGAAACCGGACGGGGAAACCACAGGCCTTAGATGCTGTGCAGTATCAAGATTTGCGGCAGATGCTCATCCATTGGGAAACAGCTCCTGCCCTCGGCCGGCCGCGCACACAGGAACTCCATGAGATATCAGACTTCCTGATCGCGACCGGGGTCCGACCCGGGGAACTCTTCGCGCTCCGCTGGAACGACGTTGACTTGGATGCCGAACCGCCCACGGTCTTCATCAATGCGACCGTCATTAGAACCACTGCAGGTGGCGTCCGCATCCAGAACCACCCCAAATCCCAACACGGCATCCGACACCTGACCATTCCCGACTTCTTGGTTGAGCAGTTGCGTGAACGAAGTAAGCGCCAAACCGAATCCAGAACACCAAACTCGCTGAACCTAATTTTCCCATCCACCACCGGAACCGTGTGCGATGCGAACAACGTCGGCAAACTCTGGCGCAAGGTGGCGGATTCGATTGGGTACAACTGGGTGACCCTGAAGACTTTCAGGAAGCCAATGCAACAAGAATTGCACGTACCATGGGCGTCGAAGCCGCCGCAGGACCTCGCGACGCCGGAGGGAAAGACCGACTTCTTCCTGGAGGAAGACGAGAACTTCAAGCGTCCCGGCGTCTCGGCGTCCCGGCGTCCCGACCACGAAGGACGAGGACATCAGGGTTCGAGAAGCCTCGCTGAAGTTCATAACGCTGCGGGGCAACCGGATGGCCGACTGGGTCGAGAAGAACCACCCCGATATTAAGGTCCGGCTACAATAAATAACGTTTACATCCGCTGTTTTCGGCCCACGTTTGAGACATGAAAAAAGCCCCCCAACCTGCCGTTTACCGCAGCTCAGGGGGCTTTCGGGGTGGAGCTAAGGAGATTCGAACTCCTGACCTCCTCTCAGGGGAGGACAGTTTTGGGCAGTCGCTGTCGGTTGTTAAATCCTTGATATTCCGCGGATTTTGGGACATTTTCACACCAACCGCAGGTGCTAATATGTGGTCATTTTCGATCGTTTCCGTGGGGTAAACGTGGGGTGGACTGTTACTGGATGTCAGTGCTTACACGCAAGGCTGGCGCCACCCCTCCAGCAGACTTGCTGCCGTTCCGCGCTTAGCCTGGCGGGCCCAGGCTCCTTCTTCCCCCTACTCGGTCTAGAGCTTGTTACATCGATGGGTGACCGGGTAGAGTTTGCTATGCAAGGGGCAGTAGCCCTGCGAAGTGAGCTTGGCAGTCTTCCGGATGGTATGACGAGCTAGGCTCGCGTTATTTAACGGCTGCAATCGACTACTTCCTGTACAAGCGGGGCGGCTTTTCGGATCCAGTCCCCACCACGTTGGTGGCACCAGGCGACAGCATCGCTGACCCAAAGAAGTGGTTCCTCATGTGATTTGCGGTGCATGTAGAGAAGTCCCCCGCCTGCCCCTAACCGTTGAAGGTGCCGGGCAATGGTTCGGCGGTCAGACTGTTCCAAAGACTCGTCGCTTTCAAGTACCAGCTTCCCCGCTCCTGACTGGACCAGGTCATCGAGCAGGCGTTCCAAACACAATGTTCGAGCTGGTTTGTCAGCCATGTTGCGCGCCACGTAGAGCCTCGTCTGCATTCCTGTCGCGATAGCTCCAGCCAAGAAGGCATTGCGCGAACCATCACTTTCACTTTTGAAGTGCACCCGGCGTTGTCCCGAGCGACACAAGGCCGCGATCGATTTTCGCGCGGCCGTGACATCCGCCGGTGCGATAACCGAAGCGGCAACGTAGTATGCCTTCGACTTCGACTCATCAACGAAAACATGAGCGCCGGACTGGATGAGTGGTTTCACCCCGTTAACAGTAATCGGCCACGGCACAAGATGCTTCCCACCGGCTGAGCCACTGTCCACCGCTGTCAAGTATTCCGACCTGTTTTGCAAATACAGAATCGTAGATCGGAACAAGAAGTGGCCGTTTACGGGTAAGAATCTTGCTGGCCGTGGTCTGGGGTTTCTTTCGGACCTGAGGGGTCCGACAACCTAGCACTTGATGTGAACTATGCATGTATGAATACCGCCTTGCATGAAAAACAATTATCAAAACAACCGAACTGTGGGTGAACGGCCCCAGCTGACTGGAGGCTTCAAACTGGTGATTCGGGACACCGCCATAGTCCCTGCGGTCAGGGCGACTTCACTTCTTCCGGCGTTTACGGATTCACGCGCGACCCGCAGTTTCATAGTTTCGGCTTGATGTTTGCGGCGATCTCCTCTGAGGAGTCGGCCTTCTCGTGGTCGCTGCGTCGACGGGGCATCCGCGTGGCAATTCCGCTTGAGACCTTGTCTGAGACATTCTTTGCTCGCTCAAAGGCATCGTTGCCAATGCGCTTGCCGGCTTCGAGACCGTCTGTTCCTGTTTCGAGCACTTTGTCAGTCGTGGACCGCGCCAAATCAACAACATCACTGCTGAAGCGTTTAGTGGCGTCAACACCGCCGGCCCCAGTTTCGACAACCTTGTCCCGTACGTCAACCACGGCTTCCACCCAGCGCTTTGCTTCAACGGTGCGTTGTCCGTCTTCAATGCCGAGGCATTCGTGGAATTCACCAACAGTAGTCTCGACTCGGTTGCTGGAGTGGACCACAGAACGTGCAGTTGTGGGGTGAAGCAGAACTTTCGAATTCGCGAAGCCCGCTGCAGCATTCATCCGTGCGACCAACTTGTCTGTACTTTGAGATATTTGCAGAAGCCGCCTCTGCCGTGCGGCCTGCAACCCTCTGCGATGGTTATCCAACTCGTCAGGGGCAGCATCCAGCACCCGGTCCAGTTCAATGACCGACAGCGCATCTTGGAGCTGGAAGCAACGCGCCAGGACGACAATCCACTCCTGGACTTTTGGTTCAATCGCCTGGGTGGCCCTTGCAAGATCACCGATTGATGATCTGCGTTCCACCTTTTCCGCTAGTGCATCCAACTGACGAAGGGCGTACATTTGCGTGCTTGCGATGACCAACGACGACGACTGCACCTTGGACCAGGTAACATCGGAAACCCTCCCCACGGCTTCTCGTGTAAGTATCGCTTCATCGATCACGAGCCCAACGCCTATCATTTCCGCCAATACGGCATCCTTTTGGGCGCGCAATACGTCATCGACCTTCTCATCGATAACGGCCAAATAGTCCGTAATCTCATCCATTTTCTGTTGCATCGCAGCCTGCGACATAAACCCAGCAAGACTCGAGAGCGCTGCCGGATTGGTCAAGATTTGCGTTGGAGTTTTGGCTATTTCAAGTAGTCCGGTGATCCTGCCGTCCTTCATCAGGACTGCCCGGCGGACGTTGGCCTCTGAACCTTTCATCAGTTGGCCTGTTTTGAGTGCTTTGGCCGATTTCTCCGTCAACTTCACCCAACGGCCGGCATTGGCAGCGATCTGAGATGCAGTCTTCGCTGCCCCGGCCCCCGCGCCCAATGCACCAGCCAACCTTGCAATGCCGAGATCCTTCGATGTGAGTTCCTCAGCGGCCAAGAAGCACTCGATCGCCGTCGAATTTCCGATGAGCGCTATGCCATCCCTGTCTCCGAAGAGTTCAATTTCGTTTTCCAAAGCGGTCTCCTCAAAATGAGCACGATGGCCCCCCAATGCGTGTGGAATTGCGTTCATCAAATGCGATCCACCGAACTCCGAACAGCCTATTCCAACTGCGACAGCAATACCTACATAGTTGACTATGACCTGGCAGGCGCTGAGATCGGGGCGCCCTCCACCGTGGGAGCCTATTCGTGGGCAGGCCAGACCGACAAGACAATGGATAGGCGCGATCGGCGACATGCGGATCTTATGAGGGCCGCTGGACCTCCGCGAGTTCAAGATCGCTTTAGGCCCTTACATACGCACTGCATGCCGGGGCAAAATGAACTCATGTGTGGACGATACGTGGTGGCGCGGGGAGTAGGCATTATTGCAGTTGCCGCAACTGGACTCCACTTCAGTGGGTGCTTGGGGCCGATTTTCCGGTGATGGCTCATGATCCTAGTTCCAATCTTTGATCGCCGGAGACAGTACCAGCTCTAGCTAGGACGCGAATGTCAGCCAGGAAATATGATCCGGCAGTGTCATCGTGAAAAGGTGGCCTATCCTGGGGCAGCAAAGAGTGTGTCGTTTCTTCTGAAGACGACCGCCGATGGACAGGAAAGAACACGCTCTACATCTGGGACGTTCACGACCACTCTGACCGGAACATCGGCGTTGAGTGCCTTTGGTGTTGGGTGTTTGAATGGGCGCATGGGTGATCGCAGTGTGCTGGTCTCCGGCGGCGGCGTTGCCGGCTCGACCGTTGCGTTCTGGCTGGCGATCTCCGGCTGGTCCGTCACCATCGTGGAACGTTCCGCCGGCACACTTTCCAGTGGCAGCCCTGTCGACGTGCGGGGATCCGCCGGCGCCATTGCGAGGGGGATGGGTATTTGGCCGGACCTTCAGGGGGCTGCCACTGGTGTTGAACGGCTGGTTTTCGTTGATGCCGGCGGGCGGCCCCTGGCATCAATCAGGACGCAAAAAAGCGGCGACCACCATAATGAGGTGGAGGTTTCACGGAATGTACTCATCGGCCTGCTGCTCGGCAAGGCCCGGGAGAACAGCCGCATCATCGAGGGCGACTCGGTCACCTCCTTGCACCAAGACGGCGGCGGGGTGGACGTCGAGTTCCGGCGGACCCCTTCCCGGCGCTTCGACCTGGTGGTTGGGGCCGACGGCATCCACTCCACCGTCCGGGCGCTCGCTTTCGGTCCCGAGGATCGATTCGCCCGCCCCTTTGGCATGTTTGTGGGCACCGTGCGCTCCCACGTGCCGATCGAGGATCCGCACACGGTGCTTATGTACAACGAACCGGGAACCTCCCTGGCCATCCATCCGGCCGGCGGGAAGCCCGGATTCGCTTTCATCTTCCGCGGCCAGCACGACGTCGACTACCGCGACGCCGACCAGGGCAGGCGCCTCGTCGAGTCCACCTACGCCGGCGGAGGGTGGCTCACCACAAAAGCACTCCAGGAATGGGGCGGGACCGGGGAGAGGTATTTCGACGCCGTCACCCGCGTTGATGTGCCGCAGTGGAGCGCAGGACGGGTGGTTTTGCTCGGGGACGCGGCCGGTTGCATATCCTTGTTCGGAGAAGGCTCCAGCAGCGCGATCGTCGGAGCCAAGACCCTTGCCGAGGCGATCGCCAGGCACCCCTGCGACCCCTCGAGTGCCTTCGCCGACTATGAATACTCCCACCGCAAATACGTCCGGCCGCTGCAACGCGGTGCCGGCATCGCATCTCGCCTCCTCGTGCCCAAGACGCGATCTGGCATCACGATCCGCAATGCAGCCTTGAACGCGCTCCCCTTTCCGAACAAGCGGTGAATCTGCCCCTGGGGTAGGCGTTGACGGGACCCCCTGTTGCGGAATCCGGGCCGGGCGTCTGACCCCCTTGCCTCACACTGAACACATGTTTAGTATTTTGAGTATGAGTTCAGCAACGGATGGGCGGGACCTCACCGCCCGGGCAACGATCCGCAACGCAGCGCTGCGCCTGTTCGCCCACCGGGGGCACGACACGGTGACGGTGCGTGAGATTGCCGCCGCCGCGGGGGTGTCGCCGGCACTTGTGCTTCACCACTTCGGGAGCAAGGACGGGCTGCGGGCCGCCGTCGACGCCCACGCGGCCGAGTCCCTCGACGCAATTTTCGCCGAGTTGGGCGGCGAGGAACTCGCCGGGATGCTCGCCCGGGGTGAGGCGACGACGTCGGTGACCGAGTCATTTGTCCAGGTTTTCCCGCCCGGATCCCCGCTGCCGGCATACCTGCGCCGGCTGCTGCTCACCAACGACCCTGCCGGGGCTGCCCTGTTTGCCCGGTGGTATGCCACGACCCGTGGCGTATTGGAGGCCATGGTTGAGAACGGAATCGCCGCCCCCACCGACGACCCGGCCGTACGCGCGGCGTTCCTGCTGGTCAACGACCTCGCGGTGATCTTGCTGCGCGAACAAATCACCACCGCCATTGGTGATGATCCACTGACGCCCGCGGGCCTCACCCGGTGGACCAAGGACGTCACCGCCGTCTACACCGGGGGCGCATTCGCGGACCCGGGAAAGGAACCTCCGCCATGACAACCGCCGACTTTGTGATCCGCACCGAGGGGCTGAGGAAAGTCTTTGGAAAGGTCAGGGCCCTCGACGGCCTGGACCTCGCAATCCGCCAAGGGGAAGTCCATGGCTTCCTCGGTCCGAACGGTTCCGGCAAGTCCACGACGATCCGGGTCCTGCTCGGGCTGATGAAGGCCACCTCGGGCCGCGCCGAACTTTTCGGCCGCGACCCGTGGGCGAACGCGGCGCTCCTGCACCACCGCCTGGCCTATGTCGCCGGTGACGTTGCGCTCTGGCCGGCGCTGACCGGGGGCCAGTGCCTGGACGTCCTGGGCGCCACACACAGCCGGATCAACAAGCGACGGCGGTCGGACCTGATCCAGCGATTCGACCTCGATCCCACCAAGCGGGTGCGCGACTATTCCAAGGGAAACCGGCAGAAGGTGGCCCTAATCGCCGCCCTGGCCGCCGACGCGGAACTGCTGGTCCTGGACGAGCCGACCTCGGGCCTGGACCCTCTCATGGAGCAGGCATTCCAGGAATGCGTCCGTGGCCGCCGCCAGGATGGCGCGACCGTGTTGCTGTCCAGCCACATCATGGGCGAGGTGGAGGCGCTGGCGGACCGGGTGAGCATCATCCGTCGGGGCCGCACCGTCACCAGCGGCACCCTGGCCGAGCTGCGCAGCCGCACGCGCAGCACCGTCCACGCCGTCACGGCGCGCCAGCCCGACGGCCTGGCCGGGGCCGAAGGTGTCGCCGACCATCACACCGAGCGGCTCGACGGGCACGTGGACTCCCGGTTTACCATTGACACCGGGCATTTGGATGCCGTCATCGGGCGCCTCCACGCGGCCGGCATCCACACCCTCACGGTCACGCCCCCCAGCCTGGACGCCCTGTTCCTGAGAAACTACGAAAAGTCACCCACCCCGGACGAAGCGGACGGAGACGTGGTGGCCGCGGAGGCGGCATCATGAGCACCGGAGCCCATGGTGCACCGGATCATGCGGGCGGGCTGGCCACCATGCTAAGCATCACCGCTCGCATTCAGCGGCGCAACGCCCTCTTGTGGGTGCTTGTGCTGGGCGCATCCATGGTCGGCACCGCAGCCGGCGTGGCCTCCCTCTATGACACTCCCGCCAAGATCCACAGCTACGCCGCGGCAGTCACCACCGGCAATGCCCTGCTGGCCATCAATGGCAAGGTCGAGGGTATCGATTCCCTTGGCGGCGTCATCCAGGACGAGTTCGGTTTCATGGCCTCCTTCCTGCTGCCTTTGCTGGGCATCGCCCTGGTGGCACGGGCGACGCGCCGTGAGGAAGAAGCCGGCCGGCTTGAACTGCTCCTGGGAGGGCGCATCGCCCGCCACGAACCCACACTGGCCGCGCTTCTTGTGGCCACGGCCACGATCGCAGTGACGGCCGTGCTGTTCGCCGTCGGGCTGGCGGTCTCTGGCGTCGCGGTGGCAGGTGCGATCCTCTACGCATCCTCCCTGGGCGCACTGGCCTTCGTCTTTGCCGGGCTCGCAGCCCTGCTGGCGCAGCTCACCCGGCACGCCCGGGACGTCTACCTCTGGTGCGTGATGGCCCTGGCGGCATCGTATGTGCTGCGCGGCGTCGGCGACACGACCCGGACGTGGGTGGGCTGGCTCTCTCCGCTCGGATGGGCCGAAAAGGCCGCACCGTTTGGGGCCCAGCGGTGGTGGACGCTGGCAATCCCGGTGGCCGTGGGACTCGCTTTCGGGGGCGCGGCAGTGGCGCTGGCTGCCCGGCGCGACCTCGGCAGCGCCCTGGCCGGCGGCGGCGTCGGCCCCCAGCACGCTTCCCCTGCGCTGCGAAGCCCGTTCGGATTCGCGGCCTGGCTCCACCGCCCCGCCATCCTCGGCTGGCTCGCCGGCGGCGTCCTGCTCGGAGGGATGATGGGGGCACTCTCCAAGCAGCTTCTCGGCGCAATGGCCGGGAATCCCGCCCTTGCCCAGGCCATGGGCATCGCCGGCGGCCAGCCCCTTGACGGGTTCGTCGCCGCCACCCAGCTCTACCTTGCAGTCATTGCCGCCGGGTATGTCGTCCAGGCCTTCGGCACCCTGCGGGCCGAGGAAGCAGACGGACGGCTGGAGACGCGGCTTTCCGGCACGTTGACCAGAATCCGCTGGCTCGCCACGCACACATTGGTGGTGCTAGGCGGGCTCATTATTGTGGTGCTGGTGTCCTCCCTGGTGCTGGGCCTGGCGACCACGGTCTCGGTCGGCAACTTGGCAGAACTCGGCCCCACCCTGGCCTCCGGGCTGGCCTACCTTCCTGCCGAGCTCGTGTTCGCCGGCCTGGCGCTGGCGCTTTACGGCTGGCGCCCCCGCTTGTTCTTCATCGCCTGGGCCGGATACGCCGTGGCCACGTTCATCGCTTTCCTGGGGCCCGGCCTGAAGTTCCGCCAGTGGGTGCTCGACGTCGCACCGACCACCCATGTGGGAAACCCCCCGCTGGGGACGGCCCAACCCGCCGCTCTCATCGTGATGGCTGTCATCGCCCTGGTCCTCGCGGCGGTCGGCTGTGCAGCCTTCCGCGGGCGCGGGGTGCCCCAGGGCTGATCTCCCACTGGGGAGTCTTTCATCGACGTACCAAAGGCCGGCCGTCGCAGTGGATTTGGCAGATCCCTGTACCGCCCCCAATGCCCCGTGCCGGTGGCCCGCCCGATGACCGGGCGAACTACCGGCACCGTTTTTGAACCAGCCGCCGTCGACTGCGACGCCCCGGCCGAACGGGCGTGGCCGCCGCAGATCGCCGGCGGTGAAGACGGCTTGCGGTTTCCTTACCGGGGGGCGCGAGAGAGCAGCCGGAGCACCGCTTCCTGGCTGAGCCACCCTTTCAACACGCCGCCTTCGGTGACGGGCAGCCCGCCGCCCGCCGGGGAGTCCAGCACCAGCTCCACCACGGAGTCCAGGGAGGCCGAGGGCCAGACCGTGGCGACATGCTCGGCCAGGCCCGCCAGGGAACGGCCGCCGGGATCCCCGGTCCCGCCCAATTCCGTGGAGAGCATCTTGAGTGTGACGACCCCGAGCAGACGGCCGTCGGCGTCGGTGACGGGCAGGCTGTGTTTGCCGGAGGCCAGCAGCAGCCGGGAGCCCTCGGCGGCGCTGAGGCTGCCGTCCAGGGCCCGGTGGCTTCGGTCCATGACGGCGCCGACACGGGTGGCCTGCAACAGCTCGGTGCCGGGGTGCCGGGTCAGGTCCACGCCGCGGCGGCTGAGCTTGAGCGTGTAAATGGTGTCCGGGGACAACAGCTTGGACACCCCGGTGGCCACCACGATGGCGAGCATGATGGGCAGGATGATCGAATATTCGCCTGTGAGCTCGAAGAGGATAATGACGGCGGTGATGGGCGCACGGGCCGCCCCGGCGAAAACGGCGCCCATGCCCACCAGTGCGAAGGTCCCCACCTGGCCGTGGAGCCCGGGATCGATTGCTCCGACGACTTCCCCGAAGGCCGCCCCAAGCATGGCCCCGATGAACAGGGACGGGGCAAAGACGCCGCCTGAACCGCCGATCCCGATGGTCAGGCTCGTGGCCACGATCTTGCCCACCAGCAGCACCAGCAAGAAACCCACGGCATAGCGCCCGTCCACACCGGCCTGCATGACGGGGTAGCCCACCCCGTACATCTGTGGCAGCGCCAGCAGCAGCAGCCCCAGCAACAGCCCACCCAAAGCGGGGCGAAGCCAGTTGGGCAGGCGCCAGAGATAGTCGCACAGGTCCTCGATGGCATACAGGACCCGGGTAAATCCGACCCCGGCAAGACCCGCGAACAAGCCCAGCAGGAGAAACAGCGGGAATTCCCATCCACTGCCGAGGTGGAAGGGGGGCAGTTGCAGGAAGGCCTGGTCGCCCAGGAACGTCCGCCCCACCACGGAGGCTGCCACGGAGGCCAGGACCACGGCACCAAAGGAGCCGGCCTCGAAGTCCGCCAGCAACAGCTCCAGGGCAAAAAAGACTCCCGCAATGGGCGCATTGAACGTCGCGGCAATGCCACCGGCCGCGCCGCACGCCACCAGCGTCCGGACCCTGGAATCGGGCATCCTGAACACCCTGGCCAGCCACGACCCCAGGGCCGAGCCGATCTGCACGATCGGCCCCTCCCTGCCCACGGATCCGCCGGCACCGATGCAGATCGCGGACGCGAGGGCCTTCACCACCGCGACCCGGCCCTTGATCCGCCCGCCTCGCCGGCTGACCGCGTACATGACCTCCGGGACACCGTGGCCGCGCGCTTCGGGGGCGAAATGGTGGACGAGCGGTCCGTAGACCAGCCCGCCCACGGCCGGGGCCAGGACCACGAAGAACGGCCCCAGCCACCCAAGCCACGGGTGCGCCGGGTGGCCCTGGACTGCCGAATAGTCCACCTGTCCGGAGAAGAAGATGGTGGCGGCGGAGATCATCCAGCGAAACGCAACGGCGGCGAATCCTGCCCCGGCCCCCACCACCAGGGCCACGGCGATCAGCTGGTATCCGCCTTCCGCAGCGGGTTTCCAGATGCCCTGCCACAGGGCCGCCAGACCGCGCCTCGGTGCGCCGATGGTTGCGGGCATGCAGGGATCCTCACGTCTGGGCTTGCGCCATAATTTTATGCACTCATGCAATATATGCCATACTGCAATCATGAATCCTAGCACCCCGGCCGCGGTGACCGGCGACGCCATCGTTGAAACCCTGACGGCCTCACGCGCCCTGCTGGGCGTCATTGCCAGGTCGCTGGCCACCGTCATGGACACCGTGACACTGCCCCAGTTCAGGGTGCTGGTCGTGCTCTCCGACTTTGGCCCGCTGCGCATGGGCGAGCTCTCCGAAAAGCTCGGCGCCAACCAGTCCAGCTTCAGCCGGTTCGCGGACCGCATGGTGACAGCCGGCCTGATTTCCCGGCAGGTGGGCACCACCAACCGCCGGGAAGTGATTATTTCCCTCACCAACCATGGCAGGGACATCCACGACACGGTCACCGAGGCCCGCCGGGCCGAGATCGCGGCCCTGCTGGGGACCTTGTCGCCAGCGGAGCGGGAGGCCGTGAAGACCGGATTTGAAATCTTTGCCGGGGCCGCCGGGGAACCGCCAGCTGCGGACTTGATGATTGTGGGGCTGTGAGCGTGCGCCTTTCCGGCATGCCGCCGATGCCCGGCCTGGGCAACCCGCACGCTGTCATGTCCGGGCCCATGTGGATGCCCACCGCACCTCCCACCGTTGCCAACGTGCTGGCCTGGCATCCGCAGCCGATCCCCGTGATGCCGGCCCTGGCCGTGGCACTGCTGTTTGGCTACGCGGCAGGGCTGCTGGTGCTGCGGCGCCGAGGCGCCGCATGGCCGGTGGGGCGCACCATCATGTGGATCGTTGGCGTGGGGAGCATCCTGTTTGTCACCGGCACCGGGATCGACGGTTACGGCATGGAGCTGTTCAGCGTCCACATGATCCAGCACATGGCGCTGAACATGCTCTGCCCCGTCTTTTTGGTCCTCGGAGCCCCCGTGACCCTGGTGCTGCGGGTGCTCCCGGCCGGCCACGGCCGCGCCGGGAAGGCGCGCCGGGGCGTGCTTGGTGTCCTGCACTCGGTTCCCGCCTCCATCCTCACCCACCCCGTGGTAACTTTTGCACTGT
This sequence comes from Arthrobacter sp. A2-55, assembly GCF_025548615.1. NCBI lineage: Bacteria > Bacillati > Actinomycetota > Actinomycetes > Micrococcales > Micrococcaceae > Arthrobacter > Arthrobacter sp. A2-55. The sequence continues at coordinate 34,825 of NZ_JAJLOZ010000010.1, forward strand.
TCGTGATGAGCCTGTACGGGCTGTACTTCACCCCACTCTTTGACGGGCTGATGGGCACGTGGTGGGGGCACAACCTCATGCTGCTGCACTTCCTGCTGATCGGTTTCCTGTACTTTTGGGGGATCCTGGGCGTGGACCCTTCCCCGCGCCAAACCGGCCGGGGACTGCGGTCCATTTCCGGGGAGGTGCTGCCGGTGCTCGAACTTGCCGCGACCACCCCGTTCCACGCCTTTTTCGGCGTGGTCGTCATGATGTCCACCACCTTGCTGGTGCACTTTTACGCCACGCCCATGCCGGGCTGGAACATCATGCCGCTGGCGGACCAGGGCGTTGGCGGCGGCATCGCCTGGGGCTTCACCGAGTTCCCCACGCTGCTGGTGCTCGGGGTCCTGGTGTCCAAGTGGCAGCGCTCCGACGTACGCAAGGCAGCGGCCGCCGAACGCCGGGCGGCCCGTGTAGGGGACGTGGACCTGGATGACTACAACAGCTACCTGGAGGGCCTGGCGTCCCGGGACGGGACCCGGCCATGAGCCCCTTGGCGGTTGCTGCGGCAACGAGTTACGCCTTCACCCTGGGGCTGGTGGCAGCCATCAATCCGTGCGGGTTCCCCCTGCTGCCGGCCTACCTGGCCCTGTTCACCGGGGGGACCGACGGACGACGCGCGGCCAGGACGGCCAAGGGGCTCGTCTCCGGCGCCGGCGTCACCTGCGGTTTCGTGGCCGTCTTTGGCACGCTCGGCCTTCTCCTGGTCTCCGGGGCTGCCCTGGCCTCGGGATGGCTGCCGTGGTTCATGGTCGCGGCCGGGTTCCTGATGGCGGCACTGGGCCTTTCGACTCTGTGCGGGCATCCGCTTTACCTGCGGCTGCCCACGCCCAGAATCGCGCCGGGAGGGCGGACGTTTGCCGCGACGTTCGTCTTCGGCATCGCCTACGCCATCGGATCGCTGAGCTGCGCCCTGCCGCTGTTCCTGGCCGCCGTGGGCGGCTCGTTCACCCGCCTGGGGTTCTGGGCGGGCCTGGCCTGCTACCTTTCCTACGCCCTGGGCATGGGCCTTTTTGTGACGGGCGCAGCCGTCGCGACGGCCATCGCGGGAAGCGGGCTTCTGCGCCAATTCCGCAAAGCCGGGCGCGTCCTGCCGGCGGTCTCCGGTGCGGTGCTGGCGGCATCCGGACTCTACCTCTCCTATTACTGGGCCGCGGACCTTCTACACTTCCCGATGGCCGCCGGCCCGTTTGGCGCCGTGGGCGCCGTGCAGGGCGCCGTGACGTCCTTCATCGCAGGCCACATGGCAACCACCGCAGCGGTCCTGCTGACCGCGGTACTGGCAGGCATCGCCGTCGTCACACTCAAAACCCGGACAAGCCCCGGAGACACCCGGGAGGCTGACCATTCGGAAGGAAAAACCCATGCCTGAAACACCCACACCGGACCCCACACCAATCCCCCGGGGCAGGGCGCTGTTGTGGGGCGGGGCGGGAACCCTGCTCCTGATGGCCGTGGTCGTGGTGCTGCTCGCCTCGGGGATGGTGCCAAGCACCCGCGGCAACCCGGCAGCCCAGGGAAGCACCGCCGTCGAGCCCGGCATCAACGCCGCCGCCTCCACCCTGCTCCAGCTGGACCCGCAGTCCGCGCCCCAGCTGACGGCCCCGGCCCTCTCGCTGACAGACCAGGCAGGCAGACACGTCACGCTCGCCCAATTCCGCGGCAAGTCCGTGGTGCTCTCCTTCAACGACGACAAGTGCGAGGACCTGTGCACGCTCCTGGCCCAGGACGTGGTCGCCGCCAACAAGGACCTGGGCGCGAACGCCAAGGACGTGGTGTTCCTCTCCATCAACGCCAACCCTTACTACCCCTCCCCATCAGCTGTCAAGGAATGGACGGACAGCCACGGGCTGGCCGGGGACACCAATTGGGTGTTTGGCACCGGCAGCCCGAAGCAGCTGGCCGACGACGCCGCCGCCTACGGCGTGCCGATCGAGCTGGACCCCAAGACCAAATCAGTCGTCCACGGAACGGAAATCTTCTACATCGACCCGGCCGGCAAAGAAGCGGCCCTGGGCCAGTTCGGCACCGCATCCGCCAACACCGAGCTGTACGCCCATGCCATGGCCCAGGCCGCGGTGGACCTGCTGCCCAATGCCGCCTCAATCCACGTCGCCGGACCGTCGCCGGCCGCGACGGCCAGCGAGGCAGGGGCCTCGATCAACGCCGCCGCACCCGCGATCACACTGCCGCAACTATCCCACCCCAACAGCACCACCTCGTTGGGCGCGTTCAAGGGCAAGGTCACCGTGGTCAACTTCTGGGCCAGCACCTGCACCGCCTGCGTGGCCGAGATGCCCGCCATCGAACAGGCCCACAAGAACCTGGGCAAAAGCACCAACTTTGTCGGAATCGACGTCGCCGACAACCCCCGCGATGCGGCCGCCTTCGCAGCAAGATACGGCACCACGTACCCCCTGCTCAGCGACCCCGCCGGGACCGCCTCCGGCGCCTACCAGATTCCCGGCCTGCCGTTCACCGCAGTCATCGGCCCGGACGGAACCATGCTGGTGCGCCACCCCGGGGCCATGACCGCCGAACAGCTGGAGTACGTCCTCCACAGCCTTGCCCAAGGAGGAAGCTGAGGTTGGGCCGGATGAGCTGACCCGGCCCAACTACCACCGCATCGTCGGCACCGCATTCACGTCGCCGCCCCGACCGGGCCCCGCACTTTATGATGCCTACCCGCCACGACGCCGGAACACCAATAACCTGTAGCGGCTCCCGCTCTTACCGCACCACGCCGGCCGCGGCCTTAAAAAGCCCGCAGATGAATAGAAATGACGAGAAACCCAAACACCGATGGCAACCAGCTGGCCGGCTCCAATTGGGAAGCAGTCTTGAACGCCGCCGCCGGGAACCCGACCTACTCGATCAACCCGCTGACTCCGCAGCCAGCCGGCATGCTTAGCCAGACCGCGCCGCTGATCGTCGGCATCAACGATCCGCTGCAAGGCAGTGGAACTCCCGCGCGACAACAGCCCAAGCCGGAAAGCAGGCAGAAGCTAGGGCCAGGCCCTACCGCCGAAAGCAAGGAAGGCGGCGCCGGACAAATCCACGAAAAGTTGGCCGTCGACCTGAACACACACGGCAAAGGCGGACACGGCCTATGCAGGGCCGCTCCTCCCGCAGCCGTCTGACTCTGCGAACCGAATGAAGCGGCACCCACACCTGCACCGCATGAATTGAGTTGGTCGGATCCGACGCCCCGACCACCGATTGCGTCGGGTGTTCACTGTCGGCGTGGTTGTTGTAAATTAGGATATTGGTTGCATCAATGATGCATTTAATGCAACCATTGGCGCATGGATGACGGCACTCGCCCGGCGAGTCCTCAATTGCTGTTGGTGGGCAACGTTCACCCCCTTCACGAGGGCGAGTTTGTCTTCGACGCGATGCTTTCCGGGTGGCGTGATCAGCAAGCCAGCAGGGGGCTGACCGCCAGTACCGTTGGGAGGAGACTTCAATTCATTCGCCGCTTCGCCAACTATTGCGACAAGCCGCCCTGGCAATGGATTCCGGGCGATCTTGAAGACTTCACCGTGCACAGCATGTCCCGGGAGAGGCGGCTGGCTAAGTCAACGATTCGTGCCTACCAGGCGACGATCCGGATCTTCTGCGACTTTATCACCGACACCCGATATGACTGGATGGAGCAATGTCAACGTCGTTTTGGATGCGCCCCTCAACAAATCTGCCACGAGTGGAACACCACGGCGCACATTGCTGAATACGAGGGGCGGCCAGAACGTCGGGCCCTGACCTATGACGAGCTGGATGCCTTCTTTCGGCATGCCGACGAACGCGTGGAGGCCATAGTTCAGGCCGGCAGGAAGGGAGCGCTGGCCGCGCTCCGAGATACGCAGATCTTCAAGACTGTCTACGCGTTTGGCCTGCGCCGTGCCGAAGCCGTAGGGCTCGATATTGCCGACCTTCGCCCAAACCCGGCGGCACCACGCTTCGGCAGCTATGGATCATTGGACGTCCGATGGGGCAAAGGGTCCAATGGTTCTGGGCCACGCCGACGCTCCGTTCTGGCACTGCCGGAGTTCGACTGGGCCATTGACGGGCTGCAACAGTGGGCCGAACTGGGCCGGATGCGGGTAACCAATGAACGCGCCGGCGCGCTGTGGCCCACCGAACGAGGAACCCGTGTCTCCCTGAGATACCTTGATGACCGCTTTGCCGAGCTTCGCGACGGTGCCGGACTTCCCAAGGAACTCAGCCTGCACTCCCTTCGCCACAGCTATGTGACAAATTTGATCGAGTGGGGTTACTCAGAAAAGTTCGTCCAAGACCAAGTCGGCCACCTCTACGCATCAACCACCGCGATCTACACCTCGGTGGGCAGTGACTATAAAAACCGGGTAATAGCCCAAGCCCTATCTCGAGTGTATGGAGAGAACAATGCGCGCCTCTGACGACCAATCACCCATCCAGTGGCGCTTGCGTGAACTCATGGCAGGAGCGGGCATGTTCCACACCACCGATCTTGTCGGCCCGCTTCGCGACATCGGAATTCAGCTTTCACGAGAACAGGTCTTTCGCCTCGTCACCAAAACGCCAGCACGATTAAATATCGAAGTCCTCGCCGGGCTATGCCAAATCTTCAGCTGCACCCCCAATGACCTGATCCAAATCAAGCCGGCCGGAGCAATCGAGGCAGGGCGCCGAACTGGGACAACGGACAGCACAAGCTCCGATGGCCATTCGATCGGAGATCTTCGTCCCGTCCCGGCACGGATACGCCGCCCAACATGAGCCGGGATGCCTTCGAGTGCCACCTCTGCCGCCGGACCATCACCACCGGTTACGAACTCTTAGGGGGCACAATCTGCAACCCTTGCTACTCGCGGATCAGGTGGTCGGCAACAGCCTGCCCCCGCTGCCACCATGTGAAAGTTCTCGCATTTTATGACGCCGAGGGTCTCATAGTCTGTGCAGGCTGCGCCGGAGAGCCAGCCCGCTTCGCCTGCAAAAGCTGCGGCAGTGAAGAACAACTCACGGGGTCCCAATGCGGCCGATGCCGTCTGAAGGATCGTGCGGCATCCCTGCTATCCCAGAAAGACGGCACAATTCATCCCGGGCTGGCCGGGCTGTACCACCACTTTCTTGCCGCCCCGGATCCTCGCACGGTGACCCGATGGATGAAACACCCGCCCATTGAAGAGACCCTGCACGCCATGGCCCAAGGGCACCTACCCATCAACCACCAGAGCCTGGACACACTCCCCCAAACACACCGGGTGAGCTACTTCCGGCAAGTACTCGTCAGCGCAGGGACACTCCCTCCCATCGACATACACCTGCACGCATACGAGGTCTACAGCGCACAGTTCATCCGCAGCACTCCACCCCACCAAGCATCCATCCTCAGCCAATACCAGCGCTGGTACGTGCTCAGAGTCATGCGCCGCGCTTCGACCAAAGCACCAACCACCGCCAACACCCTCAATATCCGGAGGGAAGAACTACGGAAAATTGCCGCCTTCCTCACCTGGATAGACAACCACGACCAATCCCTTGAAACAGTCGACCAGGCGCACATCGACCAATACTTTGCCGCCGCGACAGGCAACACACGAGACCTGAGCACATTCATCAAGTGGGCCTGTCAGCAGCACCTTGCCACCGGAATTAGTCTTACTCGAAGACGCTCCACCACCGGAATAGCTGCCAGTCACGAAGAGCTCTGGAACAAGGTCGAACTCCTCCTCAACGACGGGTCCATCGCTCGGGACGTACGAATCACCGGACTCTTCCTACTTCTCTTCGGCCAACAGGTCATCAACACAGTCCGGCTCAAACGCTCGGACATCGAGGTCACTGGCTCCAAAACCTCCATAAGCTTTGGTAGTGACGCAATCAACCTACCCCCGCCCCTCGCCAGTCTCGTAGCAGAGCAACTTCAAACGCCCACCAGTCGCTACATTTACCACCAACCCGAAACTGACTGGCTCTTTTACGGCCTCGTCCCAACACAGCACGTCACCCCCAGCCACATGATCCGAGGCCTTTCAGAGGTGGGCATCTCGGTAAGACCCTATCGCCGAGCAGCAATGCTGCAACTCGCGGCAGCCTTGCCCGTGAGCGTCGTCGCTGGCACGCTTGGTCTGAGTATTGACACCGCCGCCCAATGGGCGCAACGATCAGGTCACACCTGGGGTGACTACCCAGCACTCCGATAAAGCATTAATACCCATACAGCAGACCGAATACTGCCTGCCCCCAACACCACAGCCGACCTGGTGGCCATGTTCGACGTGGGCGAGGTCGCCAATAACCTGCCGGGGCCGGCGTGGAACATCAAGCCCACGAACAAGGTGCCGGTGGTGCTGGAGTCGGCCAAGGGCGGTGATGAAGCGGTGCGCCGGTTGGAGGCGGCCCGGTGGTCGCTGACGCCGTCGTACTCCAAGGAATTGCGGACGAAGTTCGCGACCTTCAACGCCCGCTCCGAGACCGTTGCTGAGAAAGCAACCTTCCGGGGATCGGTCAAGAGCAAGCGGGCCATCCTCCCGGCCGACTACTACTACGAATGGCACACGGAGGGAAAGACGAAAACACCGTACGCCATCCACCTCCCCAAACGACGAGGTCATGGCATTCGCCGGCCTCTACACGTGGTGGCCGGACAAGTCCCTGCCCGAGGACCACGAGGACTACTGGACCCTGACGGCCACGATCCTGACCCGGGCCGCCGTCGGGGACGTCAGCCAACTCCACGACCGCACCCCGGTCACCCTCCCGCCCAGTTTCTGGGATGAATGGCTGGACGCCGGCCAGGACGGGGACCAGTCCCTCGTGGACGCCGCCGTCGCGGCAGCCACCCCGGTGGCCGAGGCCCTGGTCTTCCACCAGGTCGGCCCGCTCACCGGCGACGGCCCGGAACTGGTGGAACCGATCGACTCATGAGGCCCTGGCGACGGGCAGCTCGTCCCAGTGCGTCGTATACCTCGGGGAGAGCATCTCCCGCTTCATGGACCAGTCCGGGCCGCCCTTCATCCCGCCCGCGCCCAGCCCAAGACTCCCCCGCCCGTACTTCTTGGCGACGTCCTCGAGCAGCTGCCCGATCCGGCGTTCCTCATGCGCGTTCTCGAACGGCTCCAAAGGGGACTGGTTCCCGGTCGGGCGCAGGTCCGTGACCATGATCCCGGCACGCACATACTTCACCCCCTCCACGATCCTCGGCACCAGCGCGTGCGCGGCCTGGCCCAACAGGACCGGGTCCGCCGTCGGCATCGGCAACGGCACCACCACGGACGGATAGGACGTGTCCGCCGGGTTGTAATGCGACGTCGCCGCGAACGCGGTCAACACCTTCGCCTGCAGATTGTGTTTGGCCAGGCGGGCACTGGCCTGCTGCGCATACACGCCCATGACCTGGCGCATCGCGGCATGCGTGGTGATCGGGGCGGAAAAGGACCGGCTGAAAATCAGCTGGTCACGGCCAATGCGTTCCTCCTCCATCGGAATGCACGGAGTGCCCTGCAGCTCCAGCACGGTGCGCATCAGCACCACCGAAAACCGGTCCCGGATCACCACCGGGTTGGCATTCTTCAAGTCCAGGACCGACCTGATGCCCATCGCATTCAACCGCTTCCCCAGCCTGGCGGCCACACCCCACAGCTCGACGACGGAGAGCCTCGACATCAGCGCCTCCCTCTCCCATTCGGGGATCGACTCCCAATGGCACACCCCGCCGAACGGGGCGTGGTGCTTCGCCCACTTGTTCGCCAGCTTCGCCAGCCCCTTCGTCCGCCCGATCCCCACACACACCGGAACCCCCACATTCCGGCGCACCGCGGCCTTGATCTCCCGCCCGAGTGCCACCATCGCCGCCGGGGACCCGTTCACGCCCAAGAAGGCCTCGTCGATCGAGTAGACCTTGACCCAGGCACTGTACCGGCCCAGCAAGGTCATGACCCTGTCGCTGACATCCCCATACAACTCATAGTTGCTCGACCGGGCCACATACCAGCAACCGTTCCAGCGCGGCGATTTTGAACCAGGGTGTCCCGTTCTCGATGCCCAGGTGCTTGGCCTCGTCAGACCGAGCCACAACGGCTCCGTCGTTGTTCGACAACACGACGACCGGTTTCCCGGCCAGTGTGGGGTCAAAGGCACGCTCACAGGAGACGTAGAAGGAGCCGTCCTGCCGGCTTATCTGTAGTTGATCTCTCATAACAGTCATTGATGCTGGTCCGTACCTTGAGGACGCGTCTTTAGGTGTTGGAAAAGTCCTTGGCAAGATGCCAGTAGAAGAATTTTTGGACGACCAGGCGGCAGCGCGTTTGTAGGTGACGCCGAGTTTTTCCCACGGGTCGCAGGGGTATTTGCAGGCCCCTCCGAGGCAGTCACAATACCCCATAGGGTATTCTTGATGAAGGGCTGAATAGGCTCCGCGCCTGTTAGCCCAGTCCACTAGACCGGCCGGACGGCTCGCCCCACACACTTGTCGCCACGCCGGCGGGGCAGGGTGCGTGGATGAGGACCACTCCACAGCTGCAGGCAGCGCCATGAGAAATATTCCAAGACATATCGAAAGTGACTATGACTATCTCAGCTAAGACCACCACGGTCGAAAACGCCCCTAAGGCTATCGACGCCTCCACGCTGAAGGGCTGGGAAGATCATCATGATGATTTGATGATCATTGACGTGCGCAGCGGCGCGGAGTTCGATTCCCTTCATATCAGAGGCTCGTACCATGTGCCGTTGGCCATGCTCAGTGAACATGCCGAAGAATTCGCGGCCAAAATGGGCACCCGCGTGGTGCTCGTCTGTCAGTCCGGCAACCGGGCCGAACAGGCCCGCAAACGCCTTGGTTCCGTCGGGTTGGCCAGTGCCAGTGTCCTTTCCGGAGGGGTTCCCGCCTATGCGGCTGCTGGCGGCGAGGTAGTCCGCGGCCGCCGGACTTGGGCACTGGAACGTCAGGTGCGAATGACGGCAGGTTCTTTGGTGCTTGCAAGCATCGTCGCGGGGAGGTTCGTTTCACCGAAACTGCGCCTGGTAGCTGGCGGGATCGGCGCGGGCCTGACGTTCTCGGCCGCAACGAATAGCTGCGCCATGGGGAACGTCTTGTCCCGCATGCCTTGGAACCGTTCATCCAACGAGCCCACCGCGCATCAGGCCCTGCAGACCTTGGGCGCCCGGGAATGATGATCTCCGCGGCGGGGTTCGGGTTGATCGTCGGCGCCCTGCTGGGCCTGGTCGGTGGCGGCGGATCTATTCTCGCCGTCCCGGCCCTGGTCTATGGTGTGGGATTGCCGCTTGCCGCGGCGATCCCGACCTCGCTCGTCGTCGTCGGTGCATCCTCGGCCGTCGCGGTGTTGCCCCGGCTGCGCTCCGGAGTGAACTGGCGCCTGGCACTGATCATCGGCGCAGCCGGCACCGTGACGGCCTACCTCGGCGCGATGGTCAACCGCCTCCTTGATCCAAAGATCCTCTTGCTGGCGTTCGCCGCGATCATGGTCTTCGCCGGCGTCAGGATGCTGATGCCTTCCACCTCCCCCGGAGGGTCCTGCGCGCTTCCCGGCGGCGGGGTTCACTGGCGCAGCTGCCTGCCCAAGGCCATCGCCACCGGCGCCGTCGTGGGGTTCCTGACCGGGCTGTTGGGCGTGGGAGGAGGGTTCCTGATTGTCCCGGCTCTCACCCTGATTCTCGGACTGCCCATGGCCCTAACCGTCGGAACATCGCTGGTCATCATTGTCATCAACTCAGCCGCCGGCTTCACCGCCCACCTGGGAGATTTGCAGATTGACTGGGCCGTCACGGCAGCTTTTGCCATAGCTGCGATGGCCGCCTCGCTCATAGCGGGAAGGATCGGCACCAGGATCCCCGACAAGATTCTCAAACGCGGCTTTGGAACCCTTGTCCTGGTCATTGCCGCTTACGTGGCCGCGCAGGCGCTCCTCTCCTGAGGGGAGTCATGGGGACACAAGGGAGGCTCCGGAGGATTAGATCCTCCGGAGCCTCCCTTGTGAGCTCAACGACCATCCAGGCGTTGGGAATGTTCAAACTACCGGCCGAACATCTTTGCGAAGAAGCCCTGGCTCTCCGATTTTTCCTGCTCGTGCCCGCGGCAGCGCTCGGAGGAGGGGACCCCGCGCATGACTTGATCAACGTGCTCGCCGCAGCCGGCCCACGTTGTCTTACCGCATTTCTTACATGTCACCGCACGGCACATCTGCTTGCTCCCTTTTTATGTTTGAATTGCTCCATCAGCATACCCCACGGGGTATTATTTTGCGACGGTGCTTTCTCGTCGGGCGACAGGATGGCGACCATTGCTATGCATTGAACCCGCCGCGAAGCTGAGACTGTCAACGGGCGATCGTAAGGCCAGCGGCGACGGAGTATCTGGCACACCCTTTTTACAGGGGTCCGCGGCGGCACCCGCCCGGCCAATTGCGACGACAGCAGAATATTCGGGGATACACCATTGGCGGCGCCCGGTGTTCCGGGCGCCGCCAATGGTGTTCGTTGATCAATTCAGATGTGGCCTGGATTAGTTGCTGGAAACAGGCTCCCGCGACTGATTCCAAGTGGACCATCCGGCGTAGCTGCCATCGAGTTCAACGACGTCGTAGCCTGCGCGGCGCAGGGCACTGGCCGCGACGGAATTCCGCACTCCACTTTGGCAGTAGCTGACGATAGTGCCGCCGGACGGGAGTTGGTCCAGGTTCCACATGACGCGGCCGCCGCTGAGCTGATGGGAGCCGGGGATATGGCCGGCGGTGTGCTCGGTGCGGTTGCGGACATCCAGGACCATGGCGGCGGCGAAGCTCTCGAGCTCTTCAGGCTGGATCAGCTTCGGCGCGCTTGCGGGCAGGTCGTCAATGCTGGTGATGTAGCCGGCGACCTGGTCGATGCCGACCCGGACCAGATGGTCCCACATCTCTTGGGCTGATGCCTGGTTCGGAGCCAGCAGGACGAGCGGGTTCCTATCCGTCTCCGGGTTCACCACCCAGGCGCCGAAGCTGGCGGTGGATTTGCCGGCCGGGATATTCAGGGATCTGGCGACGGTTCCCGCGTGGACGTCGGCATGGGAGCGGGTGTCCACGAATGTCACCGCGTCGGCGGCAAGGTCGCGGAGGACGTCGTCGGCGGCGAGCTCCCGGAGCGGCGGGCGGACTCCCATCACCGCAGGCCCTTCACGGTTTTCCCGCTTCATCCGCCCGAAATAGGCGTGCGCGTCGGGTTGGCCCTCGAGCAGTTCATTGATGAAGCCGGCCTCATCGTTGGCTGCAAGGTAGGGCCCCCACCAGGAGTAGAGCCGCTCGTAACCAACCGTGGTGGAAGGGATCGCACCCAAGGCCTTGCCACAAGCGCTGCCGGCACCGTGGCCGGGGTGGACCTGGACATGGTCCGGCAGGGTCAGGAACTTCTCCCGCAAGCTGGTGAAGAGCTGTTTGGCTCCGGCAAAGCGGGTGTCCACGCCGCCGGCGGCCTCATCCAGCAAATCGGGGCGCCCGAGGTCGCCGGAGAAGACAAAGTCACCGGAGAGCAGGTATCCCGGGGTGTCGGCGAATGCGCCGTCAGTGATCAAAAAGGAGAGGTGCTCGGGGGTGTGGCCCGGGGTGTGCAGAGCCTTCACCGTGATGTTGCCCAAGGTGATCTGATCCCCGTCGTGCAGGCGTTCGGCTTCGAATCCGTATTGCCAGTCCGTGCCGCCCTCACCGGAAACGTAGGCTGTGGCACCGGTCGCGGCCGCCAGCTCCCGGGTACCGGAGAGGAAATCCGCGTGAACATGCGTCTCCGTGACGGCCACAATCGTCATCCCATTCGCGGCGGCCAGCGACTGGTACACGGCAATGTCACGGCGGGGATCGACGACCAGGGCTTCGCCCTTGGCCTGGCAGCCGATCAGATAGCTGGCCTGGGCCAAGTCTTCGTCGTAGATGCGCTCAATTAGCATGGGGACTCTCCTTGCAGGGGGCGGGGGTGGGGTCCCCTGGAGGGAACGCACCGTTACTTCTAGCCCCAACAATAATACCCCCTAGGGTATCTCGCAAACGCGTGAGGATAATGCCGGTAGCGCAATAGCCGCTTCGGCCCAATTACCCACCGGGGTATACTGTGAGGAATTATCTACACAACTTTGGAGCCCGCCATGGAACTCGATTCGAAAGAACTCACCCCGGTCATCAACCGGCTCAAACGTGCCCAAGGCCAGCTCGCCGCCGTGACCCGGATGCTCGAAGAGGGCCGGGACTGCAAGGATGTCGTCACCCAGCTCGCCGCCGTCTCCAAGGCCCTGGACCGGGCCGGCTTTGTCATCATCGCCACCGGCTTGGAGCAGTGCATCAGGAGCGATGATCCCGGCATGGACAAGAAAGACCTGGAAAAGCTCTTCCTGTCCCTCGCCTAAGAGCCCGGCCCCCACCACTGTTACAGGAGCACCCATGAGCTACACGCACACTGTCACCATCCCGCTGGCCTGGACAGAGGCAGTTCAGCGGACCCGTGACGCCCTGGCCGAACAGGGCTTCGGCGTCCTCTCCGAAATTGACATCCGCGCCACCTTTGCGGCCAAACTCGGCCCCGAGGCCGCTGACGCCCTGGGCGACTACCTGATCTTGGGCGCTTGCAATCCGTCCCTGGCCAGTCAGGCCCTGGCTGCGGAGCCCTCCTTGGGCGCGCTTCTGCCCTGCAATGTCGTCGTCCGACGCGGCCAGGACGCCACCGAAACCACCATCGAGGCCATCGATCCGCAGACCATGGTCCAGCTCAGCAGCAATCCGGCGGTTCGTGAGATCGCCGACGACGCCGGCACCCGGCTCCGCGCAGCCCTGGCCTTCCTTCGCGGCGCCGGGACACCCTAGGAACTAAATCATCCCCTGCCGCGGCCAGGACAAGGCAGGCAGTAAACCTGACGGATAAGAGGTCGCCATGGACGCCCGCAACAGTAGCGGACATGGAGCCGGCGAGAACGCATTCGCCGGTCAGCAGCATCCCCGCTTCGCTCGCGCCTACGCCCGGGTCATCGAGGGCATGAACCGTCGCGGCGGAACCGAACACCGGCGTAGCCTACTCGCCAACTTGCACGGAACCGTGATCGAGATTGGCGCCGGTGAGGGCTCATCGTTCGGGTTGTACCCCTCCGGCGTCACCCAGCTCGTGGCGGTGGAGCCCGATGACTACCTCAGGAGCCTGGCACTCGAGAAGGCCGCCTCCTCCTCGATTCCTGTCAGCGTGATTGCCGGGGCCGCCGAGCGGATCCCGGCGGAGAACTTCAGCGTCGACGCAGTCGTCTCTAGTCTCGTCCTATGCAGCGTCATGGACCAGAGCACCGCCCTGGCTGAAATCCGCCGTGTCCTGCGCCCTGGAGGGACCTTCGCCTTCTACGAACATGTCCGCTCCAACCACCTCCCGCTGGCCATGGCCGAAAACCTGCTCGCCCCGGCATGGCAAGTTATTGCCGGAGGCTGCCACCCTAACCGGGACACCTTGGGCGCAATCACGGCAGCCGGGTTTACCATCCAAGACAACCGGCGCTTCAAATTCGCTGTCCACCGCCTGGCCCCACCGGTCGCCCACATCCTGGGCCATGCCACCGGCCCGCGCCAACCGAGCTGACTACAAGATGCCTGCCGACATGCTGGTGCGGATCAGCGGGGTGATGAACATGACCCGCGACGTCGGGACCTCCCTGGGCGTAGCGTTCGGAGCCGTCCTCTACGTCCTTGCCTCCGGTACCGCAACAACCGGCGGTCACGCCATCGCCTCCACTGCAGGGTTCGAACTCGCGATCGTGGTGTTCGCCGCGGTAGCCCTGCTGGCCGTGATCCTCGCTGTCTTCGGGAAGCAGATGGCCGGGGCATAAATCCCTCACTGGCCCGGCACCCGGTGCCGCCTGGTTCCCGGTGCCACCGACCCCCAGCGTTTCCGCAGCAAACCATGACACTGTGCACGATGACGACCCGCCGCGTCCCTCACTCACCGAACGGCACCCCATGATCCTCCAGACATTCCTGCCCTCCCCGACGGTCAGCGCCTTTCACCTAGGCCCACTGACCATACACTTTTACGCCCTGTGCATCATCGCCGGCATCGGGGTAGCCATCTGGCTCGGATCCAGGCGCTGGATCGCCCGGGGAGGGCGCCCCGGACAGGTCGCCGACATCTGCCTCTGGGCCGTTCCCGGTGGAATCATCGGCGGCCGGCTCTACCACGTCATCACCGACCCCGAACTGTACTTCCTGCCCGGACGCAACGCGTGGAATGCCTTCGCGATCTGGGACGGCGGGCTGGGCATCTGGGGGGCCATCGCCCTGGGATGTGTGGGCGCCTGGATCGGCTGCCGCCGGGCCGGGGTCTCCCTCATCGCGTTCCTGGACGCCGTTGCCCCCGGCGTGGTCTTCGCCCAAGCCCTCGGGCGCTGGGGAAACTGGTTCAACAACGAACTCTACGGCGACCCGACAACCCTGCCCTGGAAACTCCAAATCCACCAGATGGACACAGCCGCCGGAACCGCGCTCACAGACGCCTCCGGCCACGCGATCATCCTCGGCTACTACCAGCCGACATTCCTTTACGAATCACTTTGGTGCCTGGTCGTCGGACTCGCACTGCTCGCCCTGGACCGGCGCTACACGCTCGGGGCCGGCAGCGTCTTCGCCCTCTATGCTGCCGGGTATACGGCCGGGCGGTTCGCCTTCGAACTCATGCGCTCGGACTACGCGAACTTGATCCTGGGCCTTCGGGTCAACACCTGGGTCGCCGGATTGATCTGCCTGGCCGCGGCCATAGTGTTCACGGTCCGCCTCAAACGCCCCCGCTCCACCGCCTTTCCAATCGCCGCCGGCCCCACCTGCACCCCGGGGCCCTTGCACCCCCAGACTGGAACCGGTCGGTAGGCCTCCGCCAGGCAGCAGCGTCTTTCCGCCGAACCGGCACGGCGTCGGAACCAAACACCCACCCGCGATGGCATCCCAACCCACCACCCCCCGCACGATCTTGAAAGGCCCACCACCTGATGAAAGCGACGAAGAACCGACTCTTCGATACGAGAACTATCCTGGGCCGGTTGCTGCTCCTGGGCGTCATCAGCATCGCCTGCGGGACCCTCGTCGCCGGCCTGTTTGTCCCGGGGACCGCCCTGGCGGCCACCGTGGCCGATGACTCCATCAGCATGTTCACCAACCTCCCGGGAACCCTCGACGTTGACCCGCCCGCCCAGACCACCAAGGTCCTCGCCAGTGATGGTTCCGTGATCGCTCGGTTCTATGCCGAGGACCGGCACGATGTAACCCTGGCGAACATGTCGCCCTACATCAAGACCGGCATCGTCGCCATTGAGGACGCCCGGTTCTACCAGCACGGCGGCATCGACCCCACCGGCATCCTGCGCGCCGTTGTCGCCACGGTCCAGGGCGGGCGCGAGGGCGCCTCCACGATCACCCAGCAGTACGTGAACAACGTGATCATCCAAAACCTGGTCTCCAAGGGAGACACAAGCCAGGTCAAGCTCGGCGCCCAAAAGACCGTGGGCGACAAGCTCAAGGAAATGCGCATGGCCATCGCCATGGAGAAAAAGTACTCCAAGGACCAGATCCTCCAGGGCTACCTGAACCTCATCTACTTCGGCAACGGCGCCTACGGCATCCAGGCAGCCTCCAAACTGTACTTCAACACCGATGCCAAGAACCTGACCCTGCCCCAGGCTGCCGCCCTGGCCGGGGTAGTCAACAGCCCCTCGGTCTACGATCCGGTGGCGCACCCGGACAACGTGGTCACACGCCGCAACGAGGTGCTGGGCAAGATGCTGGCCCAGAAGAAGATCACCCAAAAACAGCACGACGCCGCCGTGAAGGCGACGCTGACCGTCCACCTGAACAAGCCGTCCCAGGGCTGTGTCGCCGCGGCCATGGCCCCCTACTTCTGCGACTATGTCCAGCAGCTGGTGCTCAATAACCCCGCCTTCGGCGCAACGCCGGAAGAACGCAACAAGTTCCTCTACCAGGGCGGACTGACCATCAAGACCACCCTGGACCCGAAACTGCAGCAGGTGGCCCAGGACCAGGTGAATGCCACCATGTCCGCAACCGACCCGCTCCAGCGCGGTGCCGCCGTGGTCAGTGTGCAGCCGGGCACCGGCAAGGTCCTGACCATGGCGCAAAACACCATTTACAACCCGGCATCCAAGCCGGGGAACTACATGGGCAACTTTGCCTTGCCGCTCAATGACGCCAAGGGCAATTCCCTGCACGGGGCCGGCGGCTTCCAGATCGGTTCCACCTTCAAGCCCATTGTGTACGCCGAATGGCTCAACTCCGGCCACTCCATGATGACCATGGTCAACGGTGCCGTGCGCGACTATCCGATGGGCTACAACTGGAAGAACAGCTGCGGGAAAACCACGGGCTGGTATGACCCGGCCTCCGGGACAAAGCTGCTGCCCAACGACGACCCCAACCACTACTACCCCATGACGGCCCTGGAAGGGCTATACAACTCCATCAACACCATCACCTTCCAGACGGCTGCCGCCCTGGACTTCTGCAACATCCAAAAGATGGCGACGGCGGCCGGAATTGCCGACGGCGCCACCAACAAGCCCTACGACCTGAGCAACATCTCCAACCTGATCGGCAGCGAGAACGTGGCCCCCATCAACATGGCCACCATGATGGCCACGTTCGCCAGCGGCGGCGTGCGCTGCGACCCGATCGCCCTCACCTCCATCACGGACAACACGGGCAAGAGCTACCCGGTGCCGGGGGCCAACTGCCAGCAAACCATCTCCCGGGAAGTGGCGAACGGTGTGAAGTACACGCTGCAGCAAATGCTGGTCAGGGGCTCGGGCTACCTGATCCCGCTCAACGACAAGGCCACCGCGTTTGCCAAGACCGGCACCACCGACGGCAACACCAACACCTGGACCATCGGCGCCAACTCCGGCATTTCCACGGCCTCCTGGTTTGGCAGCTACAAGGGCATCGGACCGTTCTGGGTCAACCAGGACATCACCATCAACGGCCACTACTGGGTGGGCGTGGACGGAGCGAACCTGGCCGGCACCCAGTGGGCCGGCGTCATGAACGCCGCGGCCGGCATCCCGGCCTACGCCGCCCAGCCCCTGGAAAAGCCACCGGCTTCCATGCTGGCCACCACCGCACCCCTGGTGGTGGGCGTCAACGACCCCAAGGGCACCGACGCCCCCGTCCAGCCCGTGGTGCCGCCCGCACCGAACCAGGCCCCCGCCACGACGAAGCCCGGCAGCCACAAGAAGAAGTAGTCAGGAAGAAGGGCCACTCAAGAATCAAGTCCAGCCATGCCCGGCTTGGTAGGTGTCGTTGTTGTCGGCCGTGATGTCCTGGGAGCCCGGCGCCGCCTGACGCTGGGCGCCCGCGGCGAAGAGTGCAGGCTGCCAACCTCGTCATTACCATGGGAGTGGAATGACTGGCGCCAGATCTAGCGGGGCAAGCTGTCCCTTGACAGGACGATTGAGAACCCAGCCCAGGTGGTCCCCGCCGGGGCCCGGCAACGAGATTGGCCGGCCGGTCCGGGAGTTCCTTTCCGAATCCACCGTCGCCACCAAAGATCACAGAAAGCAGTCCTCATGAGTGAGTCAGCAGGAATTGCACGGTTTACCGGTTCCCCCGTCATCGCCGGCATCATCCCGGGACAGAACCCGGCGGTGTGGACTCGGGCCTTGGAACTGGCTGAAAGCCTTTCTGCTCCGCTCATTGCAGCATTCGTGGATCCAGCCAGCTACCTCATCGAATGGGCCCCGGGCAATGAGGTTCTGCCCATCTCCTTGGATCCCGTCCTTGATCCGGACGATGACACCGCCATTGCGGCGGCCCGACTAAAAGAATCCCTCGGTGACGTTGCCGCTGACTACTCCACGACATGGGCCATGCGGATCATCGGCGGTGACCCCGCCTTGGCATTGGGGCGCCTGGCACAGACCGTCGGGGCATCCACCATCGTCATCGGCGCCCGGCGCCCAGGAATCATGGCCAAAGTCGACGAACTCGTCTCCGGCTCCCTGATGCACCGACTGCTCACCACACAGCCCGTCCCCGTACTGGGCATCCCCTCCCACGACATGAAACAACATTTCCACTCCCACGCGTGAATGTAGAGCCACCTTCAAGGACAAGCAAACCAGGCGTCCTGCTCGCATGCTTTACGGGTGGCTTGTGAAAAAGTGGAAAATTCGACGCTAAGGTCTTATCTGGCGTCGAGCCCAGACTGGACTCGGGCCAGGGTGGTGAAGCTGATGGGACTGTACTTGCCAATGGCCGAAGGTCTCATGTTCATGGCCAATTCCTTCACCACGGATATTTCAGGTTCTCCTGGTGCGCTGCCTATAAGGAGGTGGGGGACGGGGTTTTTCAACGCCGGCTGCGCCCTGTCAGTTCGTTAGTGGTGGTTTGTGGGTGTGTTGGGATGCGGTTGTGCTTCGCGACGGCGCCAGTCTTGCGGTATGGCTGCTTCAAGGGCATCGTCAACTGTGACCACGCCAAGGATCCGGCCGTCGGCATCGAGGACGGGCAGGACGAGGAGATTGAAGTCCGCCATCCGGTTGGTGACGTCCACGACGTCGTCTCCGGGTCTTGCGAATACCGGGTCTGGTTCACAGGCTTGCAGTACCAGCGAGTCCTGGGGCAGCTGGAGTGCCTGGACCAGTCCGAGTGCCCCGGCAAGCCGACCGTCGGTGTCGACGCTGAAGAGTACGTTCAGTGCTTCGGGTTGGCTGGTCGTGGACCTGCTGAGGGCGGAGAGGGCCAGTGCGATGGTGGTTTCGGGTGGGAATTGGATGAAGTCCAGGCCCATGAGGCCGCCGGCGGTGGCGTCATGGAATCCCAAGAGTGTGGTAACCCGTGCACGCTGGGCCGGAGGCAGAAGGCTGAGAACGTTGGTACGTCTGTCTTGGGGAAGGTCCATGAGGGCGTCGGCAGCATCATCGGGGCGCATCCGGCTCAAGACTTCCGCGGCTTGTTGGTTGGTGCGTGCGGCCAGGATTTCTGATTGGCTGTCGTCGTCAAGTTCTTCGAAGACGTCTGCTTCAAGCTCGGGATTTCCGTGGACGTGGTTGAGGAGTTCATTCTGTTCATCGGCCGTTGCTTCTTCGATGAGGTCTGCGAATTGGGGTGCCTTGAGCCGGTTCAGGCCCGTCCCCGGGACACGGCTGGCGAGGGATTCGGCGTGGCCGATGAGCGTTTCAAAGTCTTCCCACCGCCGCACGGGGTGTGTTTCGTGGTCGCGTTTAAGGCTGAGCCAGCGCGCTTTATGGGTGTCGAGGCCGGTGGCGGTCCATCCCTGGGTGGTTTGTTCGAGTTGGACGTCGTAGGCGCGTACCAGGGCTGCGTGGTC
Source organism: Arthrobacter sp. A2-55 (assembly GCF_025548615.1). Classification (NCBI taxonomy): domain Bacteria; kingdom Bacillati; phylum Actinomycetota; class Actinomycetes; order Micrococcales; family Micrococcaceae; genus Arthrobacter; species Arthrobacter sp. A2-55. The sequence continues at coordinate 54,193 of NZ_JAJLOZ010000010.1, forward strand.
AATGTCGATCATGCGGTGTCCTAGGACATCGGCACGGAGCAGTACTTCCCCGTCGCGGCGTTCGAAGGGGCGCAGGTCCAGGCGGGCACTGGCCAGATCGATGTGGTCCGCGGTCATGGACAGTACGGTCGAGATGGGGGCATAGACGGTTCCCGACCCGATCCGCAGGACCAGCCCGGTCAACTGGGGGGCGTGGTTGGGGGCCAGACGGACGATGATGTCGGCCAAGGTTCCGATTTGCAGGCCTTTGGCGTCGACGACGGCATTTTTGAGCAGGACCGAGAGTTTCAGCGGCATGATGTTCATGGTGGCTCCTTTCGGGAGCGGAACCGGCCGGGGGCACCGGTATGAATTGAATTATGGCGTGAGCCCGGGTCGATGGCTAGTGGCCCAGGGCGAGTTGGACGATGCGGGTGATGACCATGATCATGGCGATCAGCAGGTAACCGCGCAGGATACCCATCCCGATCCGCCGGGTCGTGGACATTGTCGGAGTCTGCAGCAAGGCGATCGGGGGCATCCGCCAGCCAAAGCGTTCGCTCCGGTCCACGGCCCCGGCCTCCGTTCTGACCACCGGGTGTTGGCGGTGCCAGATGAGCATGCTGCCGCCGGCGAGGACGACGGCGGCGCTGCCGGTGAGCAGGATCGCCAGAATGGCGCCGGAGGTGATATCGGGGAAGACGACACTGGCGGTCAACACCAGGGAAAGCATGACGAGCACGGCGATCACCAGGGAGGTGAAAATGTTCAGCCAGGTCCGGTTGACCCACGGGCCCAGGACGGCCCTGTCATTGCAGAGCAGCAGCAAGAAGACGGATGCGGAGGGCAGCAGCACTCCTGCAAGGACCTGGACGCCGACGGTGATCAGTCCCAGGGGGCTGCCCGGGATCAACACAATGACGGCGGCTACGACCAGCAGCCCGGCGAAGACGGCGTAGAAGCCCTTGGCTTCGGAGACCTTGCGGTGCAGGGAGTGCTTTAATCCGAGCACATCGCCCAGAGCGTACGAGGTGGAGAGTCCGACGGCTGCGGCGCCGATGATCGAGGCATCGATCAGGGCGATGGAGAAAAGGATGCCGGCGATCTTCCCGACATATTGCCCCAGTCCCTGTGCCACGCCGAGGGCATCGGTGAAGTTGCCGGCGCCGGGCCGGTCGGCGAAGGTCGCGGCGGCTATGGCAATCATGGCGCCTGCGCCGACGACGACGATGACGATGCCAAGCCACAGGTCAGCTTTTTCGTAGTTCATGAACCGCGGGGTGATGCGCTTGTCAATGATGTAGCTTTGCTGGAAGAACAGCTGCCATGGCGCGACGGTGGTGCCCACGATGCCGATTATCAGCAACATCACCGTGGAGAGCTCGGCGCCGGCCGGCAGGCCCGGAATGAAGAAGTCGCGGGCCATCTGGCCTACCGGGGGATGGGCCATCAGGACAACGGGCACCAGCAACAGGGAGCCGACAATGAGGGCCATGCAGACCCGCTCGAAGCGCTGGAAGGACCCGGTGCTGGCGGCGGCAATGATCACGACGGCGGCGATGGCGACCCCGGGCAGTTGCGGAATGCCCAGATAGCTCAATCCCAGGCTGATGCCAATGAATTCGGTCACTATCGTCAGGGCGTTCAGGACGAACAGGTCGATGACGCTGAAGGCGCCCCAGAACTTGCCGAAGCGTTCCATGATCAGCCGGGCGTGGCCCACCCCTGTAACGGCGCCCAGGCGCAGCACCATCTCCTGGTTGATGTAGAGGACCGGCACCAGGAGGAGGAGTGTCCACAGCAGGGAGGTGCCGTAGTTCTGTCCGGCCTGGGTGTAGGTGCCGAAGGCGCCGGCGTCGTTGTCTCCGACCATGACAATCAGGCCCGGGCCGACAATGGCGATCAGCGTCTTCAATTTGGCCTTGATCGTGGTGCGGGGAGCGTCGTCGTGCATGCCAATGGTGCCAAAGGCGCCCTTGATGTCGCCGAGGTGGGCCGAGTCGAGGACTGCTGAGCGGGGAGGTTCGATATTGGGTGGGGTGTTCATAGTCATGAGGACCTTCGTTCTTCCCCGGGGCAGGGGGCGGCGAGGGGTGAATGTGTTGACGGGCATGACGGTTCGAGGCCGGAAGCGACCGCGAGTCAAAGGGGGTGTTGGTTCCTGAGCGGGGGAAAGTTGTTAGGCGGGATCCGGAGGGTTACCGCTGGGGCGCAGGAACGGGCTTATGTCCATCGGGCATGGGCCTGCTCCTGTCTTCCCGCTCGGCACGGATGAGGAGACCAACGATGAGCGTTGGGGACTGCCCCTCCTCGTAAGACCTTTGGCACTTCGCGTCGTGACCTGGTGCATGCACCGGGAGCCAATCGGAGCCACCCCTTAAGCCGGGAAGGCCTGTCCTGACCCTTGGCGTCTCTGGACGTTTGGGGTCGCTGGCTTGTTTCCGCGAAGGAGCCTCAGCTAACGAGCGGCACCTTGCACCCCCAGTATAGAACTCATCCGACACCACATGACGTCAAAATATGCGCATAACCGCAGATAACGCTATTTTGGGGTGGCTTGTGAAAACGGAAAAATCCGACGGTAGGTTCCGTTGTCTGGAGCGCAACGCAATTTGACGCAGGGGATGGAACCGCCCTGGAGTGCCCCGGTCCAGTCGCCGTAGGTGGTGGTCGGGGCAGCCTTTTTGGCCGCCTTGGGTTTAGCCGTCGTACCGGCGGAGGATGCCGTGCTCGTGGATGCCGCGGATGAGCTGGTGCTAGCGGATGAAGGCTTCGCCTTGGCGGTCGGGGCTGGGGTGAGGAGTTCCTTAACAGTGGCCTGGACCTGGGCCACATCAACGGTGTTGATCGATTCACCATTGGGCGCGGTACCGAAGCCGGTGATCGGCAAGGTAGTGAAGGAGATATGGCCGCCCGTAATAGAGGAGGCCTGCCGCATCAGGTCGATGAGGTTCAGGCCCTGGCCGACCACGATGTTCTTGCTCACGGCCGTGAGCACAGACTGCATCTTGGGAATGTCCGTGAACGTGCCGGCCTGTTTGAGCTGGCGGATCACCGAGACGATGAAGGCCTGCTGGCGCCGTTCCCGACCAAGGTCGGAGAAGAGGTAGTTGGGATTGCTGGTGTCCCGGCGCTGGCGGACATAGGCCATCGCCTGTTTGGCGTCGATTTGTTGCAGGCCGGCCTTGAAGTTGGCGCCGGAATAGGTGTCCTGGGTGGCTTGGTTTACGCACACGGTGATGGGGGCGACGGCCTGGGCGACCTCGTAGAACCCGACCATGGTCACTTCGATAAAGTGGTCAATGTGGACGCTGCCCAGGAACTGGGAGACGGTGGCAATTTCGGCCCGGCGTCCGGCGTCGCGGGCCGGCTGGTAGGTGGCGTTGTTATTCGGCTTGCCCTCGGCCAGCAAGGCCGTCTGCGCCGCAGCCAGCCCGTCTCCGTAAGCTTCCTTGATCTTGCCCTGAATGGACTCTCCGGGAATCCCGGCGATTTGGGCGTAGTCATCACGGGGGATGGAGATGGCCGTTGCCTTGGACCCGTTGGCCGGGATATGGATGAGCATCAGCACGTTCGAGTTGTAGCCGCCGATGGTCTGGTCACCCGCATCGAGCGCGTCATACACGGCAGGGGAAAGAGGCTTGCCCTGCTCATCGACGCGCGAATCAAGACCCATCACCAGGATGTTGGTGTCCTGGTTCAGCTTCGGAACAGCCTGTGCGCCATTAAGAGCGCCCGAACGCAACACATTGTTGTTCACCCGGACAGAGCGGTGAAGAACACGTAGCCAACAGCCACCAGCACGAGTGTGAGGACGCCAGCGATGCTAGCCAGGACTATTCGGCGGCGAAGTTTCCGTTGGTGGTACTGGCGCAGGGGTTGGGTGTAATGGCTCATCGGATCGGGCGGTGGGGGCTCGTGGTCGTCATGGTCTCCCCTACCCGCCTGTCCCCCAGCCAGCGTCGTGGGTGCTTCCGGCGCCCAGCAGGCGCTGGACCAGACTATTAATCGTGGCACGTGTTGGTGCTGCGGAAGGCCGAAAGAGCAGTTTGACTCGATAATTCACAACAAACTCCCAGCCGATAATTTGGTTGGTCAGGACCGCCTGTGGACCAGAGAAATCAGGCGGTCCAAGGCCTAATTTGTTGCTCTTAGGACGTCCGGGATGGGGTGTCTTGTGAACGATCGTTATCGGACGCCGTGCGGGCTCAGTCGAAGATTGCCCGCTCCTTTGTGGCAGCGGCGCGGTGTCTGGCCGGGGTCCTCACGCCTAGACTTCGACTATGAGTGAGATGAAGCCGCACCTTCTTTTGGTCGAGGATGACGGGCAGCTTCGGGCGATGCTGGAAGAGCTGTTCGTTGGTGAGGGGTATGAGGTATCCAGCGCTCCGGACGGGCAGAAGGGCCTCCACCTCGCACTGACCGAGGAATTCGACGTCCTGATTCTGGACCGGGGCCTTCCGGTCATGGACGGGCTGAATCTGTTATCAAAGCTGCGCCGGCAGGGCGTCGAAACGGCCGCGCTCATTCTCTCCGCCTTGGGCAATCCTGCCGACAGGGTCGAGGGGCTCGATGCCGGTGCGGAGGACTATCTGGCCAAGCCCTTCGACGTCGAGGAACTTCTGGCCCGTTTGCGTGCCTTACGGCGCCGGCATATCGCCACGGCTACCACCCTGCGGATCGCCGGTGGCCGCTTTGACCTCGGATCGCGCAGTGTCACTCGCCCCGATGGTTCCATCGTCGTTTTGTCCGAGCGGGAGAGCGCACTGTTGGAAGAGCTGGCACGCTGGCCGAACCGGGTATTTGGCCGGGAAGAGATACTTGAGTACGTCTTCCCGAACGCCGAAGAAGCCGGGGTGGTCGATACCTATGTGCATTACCTCCGGCGCAAGCTCGGACGCGGCAGCGTGCGGACGATTCATGGCATCGGCTACAAGATCGGCACGCTGGCGTGAGGGGCCGGGCCGAGGACGAGCTGCACAGGTCCTCCTGGCGGCTGGCCCGGCAGACCGGCGCTTTGCTGGTAGTGCTGCTGGTGGCGATCGCCGCGTCGGTACTGTTGATTGTCAGCACGAGCCAGGCCGCCGCGGCCCAACGCCTCCTGGCCACCGCGACCGAGCACATCGATTCGGTCCAGGATGCGCCCGCCGGTATCAGGTTGGCGATCTCGAACCAAGGCACGTTGACTGTGTCTCCCGATATGCCGTCCGGACTGCCCGACCTGAAGGCTATGGAGGCTGTCGCCTCCAATGGGGCCACCGTCCAGGAGGACGTCTCGATAGGGGGCCGCTCGTATATCGTCCGCACCGCTGACTCTGGCGGTCGGGTCGTCCAGGCGGTGTTCGATCGTCATGAGAATTTGGAGGAGTTGAACCGGCTGGGCCTTGCCCTCCTGCTGACCTGCGGGGGCGCGGTGGTGCTGGCGAGCCTGCTGGCCGTGTGGCTTGCCCGGCGTGCCATGCTGCCCATGGCGGAGGCTCTGGAGCGGCAGCGCCGATTTGTCGCGGATGCAAGCCACGAACTGCGAACTCCGCTGACGTTGCTCAGTACGCGTGCGCAAATGCTGCGCCGGCGCCTGGCATCTTCTTCGCTGCAGGAGCCCCCACTGACTATTGATGCCGAGGTGGACGCGATCGTTGAAGACTCGAGGTCGCTGAGCCGGCTCCTGGAAGACCTGCTCGTCTCGGCCGATACACGCCGGGTCGAGTACATCACAGTCGACGTAGTGGCAATGGCCGACGACGTCGTCCAGTCATTTTCGGCCTTCGCCGCGCGCAGCGGCGTCAGGGTCGAGCGAAGCGGGCTGGCCGGCCCGCTGTGGATCGCTGCCGCGCCGACGGCGTTGCGTCGGCTTTTCGTGGCGCTGCTGGACAACGCCGTCCGTTTCGCACACTCGCGGGTGGACGTCGCAGTATCCACAGACCCGAGGACTCTGGTCATCACGGTCAGCGATGACGGCCCCGGATTTTCCGATGATGTCAGGCCGCGGGCCTTCGAGCGGTTCACAACCGCGCAGCCCGCCAGCACCGAACCGGAGGGCGCCCCGGGGCCGCGCCACTATGGTCTGGGACTTGCCCTCGTCGCCGAAGTGGCTTCCCAGCACGGCGGCAGGGCGGAAATCGGCACGCAATCATCCGGGGCGGTCATTATTGTGCGCCTGCCGATGGCCCGGCCAAGCCGCGGTCGCTCCCCTGCAGCCCGTTCCCTCCAGGAGGAAACGCTGCCGGGCACCGCTCCGCCACCATGACGCCCCACGTCCCGGCAGTTTGGGGGCAAGCGGTACCGCCGCCACGGCCTCGAAGAATGCTCTAAGAACGTGCATCTAGCATCGCAGACATGAGCAGAATACATGCCACGGCAGAGGCGGAACCCGGCGGCTCCAGGCGCGCGACACCCTCTGCCGCCGTCGGCCCAACGGCCGGAGCGACCCGGAACGCGGACCGTGGATCAGCAACAACCCGGACCGGGATGCGGGCCAGATGACTTACCGGGTGGGAGCAGACCGGGCGGCTAGTCCGCGGCGGGAGCCGCAGCGGGCGCGTTACCTCCGGCGGGCGCGTCTGGCGGACTCCCTGGAAGCGATCGTATGGCTGACGGTGGCGCTTGTTCTGGCCCTGTTTCTGGCCGACAGCGGGCTCGTGGAATTCAAAACCGTCCCGGGCACCTATACCGCCGTCGGCATCATCGCCGGACTTGTGGGGACCGACCTGATGCTCATCCAACTGCTTCTGGCCGCCAGGGTCCCGATCATCGACCGGGCCTTCGGCCACGACCACGCCCTGCTGGTCCACCAGCGGATGGGCAAGCCGGTGTTCTACCTCATTTCGGCCCATGTGGTGCTGCTTTGGATCGGCTACGCGCAGACGACGCGTTTGAACGTGTTCGCCGAGATCTGGCACATGTTTACGACGCTCCCGGACATGAAAATTGCCTATTTGGGCTACGGATTGCTGGCGGGTGTGGTGATCACCTCGCTGGTGATTGTTCGGCGGAAACTCTCCTACGAGGCATGGCATGTGGCGCATTTTCTCGCCTACGCCGCGGTACTGGCCGCCCTGCCGCACCAGTTCAGCACCGGGCAATTGTTTGCCGATGGAACCTGGGCGCGCTACTACTGGCTGGTGCTCTATTTCGGGGTCGCCGCCGCATTGCTGGTCTACCGGTTCATCATCCCCGTGCTGCGGACACTGCGCCACGACCTGCGGGTCAGCAACATCGTCGCCGAAGCGCCCGGGGTGTATTCAATCGAGATGACCGGACGATACCTGGCCGATCTGCGGGCCCGCGGCGGCCAGTTCTTCATCTGGCGGTTCTGGTCCCGCGGGCTGTGGTGGCACGCCCACCCCTTCTCGCTCTCTGCCGCGCCCGGGGTCCTGCGCCTTAAAGTGACCGTCCGTGAGCTGGGGAGCGGAACCGCCGAACTGGGTGCCCTGCCGATCGGCACCCGGGTGAGCATCGAGGGACCGTACGGCCTCTTTACCGACCGGGCCCGCACCACCAGGCGTGCGGTTGCCGTAGCAGCCGGCATCGGCATTACGCCCATCATCTCGCTGCTCGAACAGGGTGATTTCGCCCCCGGGGAGATGACGGTGATCGTTCGGGCGCCTGACGAGAAGGGCCTCTACCTATACCAGGAGCTGCACAAGTTGTGCATCAAGAAGTCTGCCGTGCTCTATGTACTGCTGGGGCGCCGGACGAAGAAAGGCCAAGACAGCTGGCTGCCGACCCGGGAGGCCAGCCACGGTATGAGCCTGTCCACGATCGTTCCCGATGTCCGGGACGCCGACGTGTTCGTGTGCGGGCCCCGCGGCTGGACCGACCTTGTGGTCGAGGACGCAAAACAGGCCGGCGTACCAAAGTTCCGGATCCACTACGAAAGGTTCAGCTGGTGAGAGCCCGCAGCGCGGTACTGGCCTCCCTTGCCTCCGCTGCCATCCTCCTGATCGGATGGCAGGCCGGTAACCAGGCCTCGTCAACACCCGGCGGCACCGTGGCCAAGGTGGCCAACCCGCCGTCGGGCGCCGGAACGTCGTCCGGATCAGGTGGTTCGACCGCGGCCGGGACGGGCGCCGGTAACCCTGCACCCGCGGCCGGGGCCAAAAGCGGGACCTTCGACGGGAGCCAGATCCAGACACCGTATGGCACCGTGCAGGTCCGGGCCGTGATAACCGGCGGCAAAATCACCGACATCGTGGCGCTGCAGCTGACAGACGTGGGTTCCCTGTCCGGCGAAATTGACCAGCAGGCAGTGCCGATGCTCCGATCCGAGGTGCTCTCAAGCCAATCAGCCAAGGTGGACATGGTCGGGGGCGCCACCTACACCAGCCAGGGATACCTGAGCTCGCTGCAGGCCGCACTGGACGCGGCCAACTTCAAGGGATAACGAGGCGAATCCGATGAGTACCATCCATGAGAACGGGGACCGCCTAACAACGAGGGTCTTTAACACCATGGGCACCACCGTCAGCCTGATTGTCCGTGGCTGGTACGGCGAGGGCACCGGGCCCGGAACGGTTGACGGCATCGTCAATATATTTGATGATGCCGATCAACGCTACAGCCTGTACCGCCCGGAATCCGAGCTTTCCCAGATCGCGTCCGGTTCGTTGCGGCTATGCCAGGCATCGGTTGAACTGCGGCAGATGTACGAACTGGCCATCAGCTGGCGCAACAGCACGCATGGGGCTTTCACCCCGCACCGCGCCGACGGCACCATCGACCTTTCGGGCGTGGTGAAGGGCTGGGCTATCGCCCAGGCCGCAGCGGTGTTGGCCGCGGAGGGCCTGGACAACTGGTGCATCAACGCCGGCGGCGATGTGCTGGCCAGAGGGACGAACCGAACCGGGGCCTGGACCGTGGGGATCATCGACCCGGTCGACCGCACCGCTTTGCTGGCGTCCGTGCGCATGCCCGGACACCTGCCAGCCATTGCCACCTCCGGAGTGGCCGAGCGCGGAGACCACATCTGGACGCAGACCACCACCGGCAGCCGGACGTTCCTTCAAGTCACAGTGCTCGCGGCCGACATCATCACCGCCGATGCCCTCGCCACCGCCATCATTGCCGGCGGCCGCGGAACCCTGGATCTGGCCACAACCGGCTGGCCGGTGGAAGTATTCGCCGTCGAGCGCAACGGGGCGCTGCTGGCCACCCCCGGCTTCCGGCGGATCCTAACGACGGCCCCCATCCTGTAGGCCCATCCTGACGGAGGCCGGCAAAGACGATACCACACCGACGTCCAGACCCTGGATAAAGTTTGCGCTTGTGACCGTGGCCACGGATTGACTGTGCGCAGCTAACGGGACAGCGTCTACACGTCATGAAATTTGCTATAAAGCCTTCCAACAACACATTTTGGGATACAGAAAATACATCTCGATCTCATGGCTGAACCGCCCGAGCAGTTCCATCACGCGGGCGCTCACGTCCCCGTACAGCTCGTAGTTGCTGGACTTGGCAATCAGCCCCCTTCCCGGCGGAATTGCATCTGATGCGAGCCGGGGCAGGCGCTATAAACCCCCAGGCCAGCGTAGCGCTGGTCGTGATCTTCCCAGGTGGCGGGGTACTTGGGCTTGTCATTACACTCAAATTCGCGTTTAATGCATGAATAGCCCGTTAACCGAGGGGAACTTGTTGATGCAGCGTAGCGTTCCACATGGCCAGGCGTCGTTGTACCTCGCTGACGGTGTGTCATTCCTAAATCAGGAGGATGCGGTCTTCCAGGCGATGCTTGATGGGTGGACGATGCAACAGCGAGGCGGGCGGAATCTCAAGGAGAAAACGGTGAAGAATGCCGTGCGGGCCGTTGAGAGGTTCCAGGCCTTCACCAACGAGTGGCCGTGGCAGTGGTCGGCCTCGTCACTTGATGAGTGGATGATGCATCTTGTATCGGTCAAGAAGCTGGCGCCCTCTACCATCCGTGGTTTGCAGCTTTCCATCGGTTCTTTCTGCGACTATGTGTGTTCCCCGCACTACGGCTGGGCAGGCGAGTGCGAGGGACGGTTCGGGACGCACCCGGTGCAGATCTGTCATGACTGGAATACGCTGCCGCACCTTCAAGTCAGTGAGGGAAAGCCTGGGCGGCGTCCACTGACAAGAGTGGAATTGCAGGAGCTTCTCGATTACGCCGATGCTGAGGTCGATAGGTGCCTGGAATCTGGTCGAAAGGGTGCGTTGCCGGCGTACCGCGACGCCACGTTGTTGAAGGTCGTCTACGCGTGGGGACTCCGGGCCAACGAGGCCGTGCAGTTGGATGTCACGGACTTTTATCGCAACCCCCCGGCGCCGGAGTTCGGCAGGTACGGAATCCTGCAGGTGCGGCACGGAAAGTCCTCCCGCGGGGGCGTACCGAAACAGCGGTCCGTGGTCTCGTTGCGAATGTGGGCGGTCGAGGCCGTCAGCGACTACATCGAGAACGTCAGGCCGCTTATGCAGGAAGGGAAGTCAAACGCCCTCTGGTTCTCTGAACGTGGGACGCGTCTGCGCGACCGGGAGTTGAGGGAGCGCTTTGCCAGCTATCGTGACGCGATCGGCCTGGACAGGGTCCTTACTCCACATGCCCTGCGGCACAGCTATGTCACCCACCTGACCGAGGAGGGTGTGGACACAAAGTTCATCCAGGAACAAGTGGGCCACGCCTACCAGTCAACCACGGCGATATACACGGCGGTGAGCGGCGATTTTGCGAACAAGATGATGAGAGAGGCCTTGAATATGTCCCTTGAGACCCGGATAGATGAAGAAGGGAACGTGTTGTGAAAGCGGTCGGCTACGAATGGCGTTTGCGGGAGGTTATGGCCTCCGCTGGTATCTACAGCACGACCAAGCTCATCCCCTTGCTCAAGGAACGTGGGATCGAGCTGTCCAGCAGCCAGGTCTATCGCCTGGCGGCCGAGAAGCCGGAGCGTTTGAACATGCATGTCTTTGCAGCCCTGTTGGATATTTTGGATTGCAGTGCGGACGACCTGGTGCGCCGGGTCGATCTCGGTGCGGTCGTCGGACCAGGTCAGGCAACCGGCACGGACACACGGGCCGGCCAGCAAGGCGCAACGGCGCTGCGGGATCGGGGATTGCGGCCCAAGCGGGCACAGATCGTGCCTCCTCATGCGTGAGGACCACGTCGCAGCCATCGTGGCCCTGATCCGGAACGTCGAGACGGGCTTGGCCAGTGAGACCATACGCGGAGTTGTTGATTCCATTCTGGTCAAGCAACCGCCCGCACTGCGGATACTGACCCTCCTGGAGGCAGACCCGGGCGTGCTCACCTCCGGACCGTCCAACGTCCCCCGCGCTCTCGACCGGGTACTGTTCGCACTGGTGGAACAGGGTGCCGGGGTGCTGCGTCTGCCGCGATGCGGGCAATGCAACCAGGAACGTCCCCTGACCCGGCGCGAAGGCGAATTTCGGATATGCGCCGCTTGTGCCCGGGCGGGCCGGGCTACGGGCAACGTTGCCTGCTGTGCATGCAGGGAAACCCTTCGGAGCCACGCCACGGTTGGCGATCGGAGCTACTGTCAGCGCTGTTGGGCAGGGCTGCAGCGGAACGCTGAAGGCCTGCTCCAGAAAAAAATCGGGGCCCGATTTCCGACCCTTGTGCCAACGCAAATCGAGCGAGCGATAGCGGCATTACGGGCAAACAGCGCCCGTGACCGACTGCCGCGGCTGTATGTTGAATGTGAAGTTTTCGGCGACGCATGGTTCGCCCGTCCAGCCGAAGCCTCTGTGTTGTTCGCAGGTTTTTACGACGCACTGCGTGCGGCAGGGGCGCCCCTGGCGGAACGGACGTGCGGGCACTGCCAGCAGGCAACGGCCCTGCATTCCCGGCGGGACGGGCTCATTTGCTGCCGGAAGTGCTACCGGGCAGGAACACTGTCCCGGTGCGACGGCTGCGGGCAGGATGCCAGCATCGAACGCCGGCAACCTGATGGATCCGGACTGTGTCAGCGCTGCACCAACACCCTTGAGGACGAGAACGCGAACTGCTCCGGATGCGGCAACTACCGCCTCATCGCAGCCAGGACACCGGCGGGCCCGCTCTGCAGCATGTGCAGGTCCGAAACCCTGGTCGATACCTGCAGCTCCTGCCAAAAGGAAGCGCCGTGCAGGTTCTCCGGCACCGACAAGGCCATCTGCACTGCCTGCCAGCGCGCCCGCCGTCTCGACGTCTGCGGCGCCTGCGGCAACACCCGCGAATGCAGGTTCGCTGGAACGGCAAAAGCGGTCTGCAACCAGTGTGCAAACCTGCGTGAACCATGTATCCGTTGCGGAGAGACGAGACTGATCCGCCAACGTTCCCCGGATGGTCGGGCACTCTGCTGGTCATGCGTCCCGCCCATTATTGAACCGTGCACGGAATGCCACCGGGAAAGGGTCGTCAACGGCAGAGTCGACGGCCTTCCGTACTGCCCCTCCTGCTACCCCCGCCAGCCCTCCTCGTTTCGTGACTGCCTGCGCTGCGGCCGGCACGAGCACCTGCTCCAAAGCAGGCTCTGCCTGCGTTGTTCGGCCGATGACAAGATCCGCTCGCTCTTTCCGGAGGAGATCATCGCGTCCCACCCACGCGTAAGTGCCCTTCGAACTGCCTGCGCAGCGGCAGATCCTGAACGGATCCTGAGCACCTTTCGGTACCGGACAACCGTTGACCTGCTCCGCTGGCTGCTGGCAAATCCGGAGCTGCTCACCCACCAGGCCATCGACGAGATCGCCGCGGAACGTGCCACGCGCACCGTCCGGGCATTCCTGGTCGAATACAAGGTGCTTCCCCATCGGGACGAGCACCTGGCCCGCTTCGAAGCATGGATCACCCGTACCGCCGTGGAACTTCTGAATCCGAAGGAGCGGAGAGCTTTCACCCAGTTCGCCCGCTGGCGCCATCTGCGTTACCTCCGGGGGCAACCCGGCCTGACCCGCCCGGCCCAGGCGGCCTTCCGCAAAAGGGAGCTCCAGCACGTCATCAACCTGCTGAACTGGGCGCACCAGCAAGGGAGCAGCCTGGTCTCGCTCCGGCAGGAAGACGTTGACCGCTGGCTGGGCACCGGCCTGCCCGACCGAAGGCTCGTTAGGGAATTTCTCAAGTGGACGCGGCGAAACGCCTATTCAACGACGCTCACCGCCCCGTCCGTCATGCGCAGCCAGCTCACTATTGGCGGAACCGACGGACAGGACCGCATGCAGCTGCTGGACAACGCGCTTTCCAGCCCGCCATCGGACCCGCGGACGACAATGGCTGCCGCCCTCGTGCTCCTCTACGGAATTACTCCCGCCCGAATCGTTCAGCTTCGCGTGCAAGACCTTTTCCTTGACGGCGGTGTGATCTTTATCCGGCTCGGGAGCGAGCCGCTTGCGCTGCCTAAGAAAATAGGGGAAATCGCGGAACTCGCCCTGGCCGCCAGGGACGCGGCGCGCATGTTCGGATCCGTCACCGACAATGAATGGCTCTTTCCCGGAACAAGAGCAGGGCACCCACTCTCACCCCAAGCGCTCACACGGCGTCTCAAAATGATCGGCATAGAGCCCCAGGCCGTGCGATCCGGTGCGCTGACATCACTGGCGGGTCAATTGCCGCCCGTCATCCTCGCACGCCTGACCGGGTTGGACATTACGTCGGCAACACGGTGGGCCGGTGCCGTCTCGGCCAGCAATGCACGCTACGCGGCGTTTCTTTTGGGGCGCGAGCGGTAAGCACGCTTCCTGTTTCCGACAGCGAGCAAGTTCGTATTTCACGACCGCCGCGCCAATAACACTCAGTGAATAGGTCCACGCCCGTCAATAACATCAGCGTTTCACGCTATCATCGCTGTATGACGATTGAATCGATGGTTCCCGCCGGTGCGTGCGGGCAGCTTGATCCCGCGGCGGCGCTTTTCCATTCCCTCAGTGACCCGACCCGGCTGAGCATTGTGAAGCGCATGGCCGGCGGCGAGGCCCGGGTCGGTGATTTGGTCGGGGAGTTGGGCCTGGCGCAGTCCACGGTGTCGGCGCATGTCGCGTGCCTGCGCGATTGTGGCCTGGTCGAGGGCCGGGTGCAGGGCCGGAGCGTGTACTACTCGCTGTCCCGTCCGGAGCTGATGGACATGCTCGCATCGGCGGAGGTCCTGCTCGCGGCCACCGGCAACGCGGTCAGCCTATGCCCGAACTACGGCACCGGCAGCACCGGCGACCCCATGACGCAGGGGGACGCGAGATGAGTGACGCCTGCGGCTGCAGTGACGATAAGGCCGGAGCGGGCGAGTCCGAAGGGGTGGAGGAGGTCGTAGGGTTCTGGCAGGTGGGCGAGGTCCGGGCCGCGGCGGTGGCGGGCGTGCTGCTCCTGGCAGCCTGGATCGCGTCGCTGGCCGGCGGTCCCCCATGGCTGACGCTTCCCTTGGAGATCCTTGCTCTGCTGGTGGCAGCTTGGACGTTTGTGCCTTCCACGCTCCGTCGCCTGGCCAAGGGCAGGATCGGGGTCGGGACACTGATGACGATCGCCGCTGTCGGCGCGGTAGCCCTGGGTCAGTTCGGGGAAGCAGCCATGTTGGCTTTCCTCTACGCGATCTCCGAAGGGCTGGAGGAATACTCGCTGGCGAAGACCCGTCGCGGCCTGCGCGCCCTGTTGGATCTTGTCCCCGCCGAGGCCACCGTGCTGAGAGGCGGGGGTGAGGTTGCGGTATCCCCGGCTGAACTCGTCCCCGGGGATGTGATGGTTGTCCGGCCCGGGGAGCGGCTGGCCACCGACGGCACAATCGTCACCGGCCGCACCTCCCTGGACACTTCGGCGCTGACCGGGGAATCCGTTCCGGTCGAGGCCGGACCGGGGACCGAGGTCTATGCCGGGTCCATCAATGGCACCGGTCCCCTGGAGGTCGAGGTTACGAGCACCGCGGAGAACAATTCGCTGGCGAGGATTGTGCACATTGTGGAGGCGGAGCAGTCCCGCAAGGGTCCGGGCCAGCGTCTGGCCGATTCCATCGCCGGCAAGCTTGTCCCGGGGATCCTGATTGCGGCGGCCTTGATCGTCGTCTTCGGTTTCATCGTCGGCGATCCAGTGTTGTGGTTTGAGCGTGCCCTGGTCGTCCTGGTTGCTGCCTCGCCGTGCGCGCTGGCGATCTCAGTTCCTGTCACGGTCGTTGCCTCCGTGGGTGCGGCCAGCCGGATCGGGGTGCTCATCAAGGGTGGCGGCGCCTTGGAAACTCTCGGCAGGATCCGCACCGTCGCCCTGGACAAGACCGGCACACTGACCCGCAACAAGCCCGCCGTCATCGACGTCGTACCTGCCGGATCTGCGACGCGGGAGCGGATGCTTGCCGTCGCGGCTGGACTGGAGGCCCGCAGCGAGCACCCGCTCGCGCGCGCCATTCTCGCCGCCGCCCCGGACCGGGCGGCCGTCACCGATGTGAACGCGGTCCCCGGATCCGGGTTGGAAGGCCGCCTGGAGGGCAGGCGGGTCCGTCTTGGCCGCCCGGGCTGGATCGACGCCGGCCCCCTGGCCACTGATGTTGAGCGGATGCAGCACACCGGCGCGACCGCAGTCCTCATCGAGGACGATGGGCAGGCCATCGGCGCCATCGCGGTCCGCGACGAGCTGCGCCCCGAGGCCCGGGAGGTCATCGCCCGGCTCAACAGATCTGGCTACACCACCGTCATGCTCACCGGTGACAACCTGATCACCGCCACCGCCCTGGGCCAGGCCGCGGGCATCAGAGAAGTCCACGCCGGCCTTCTCCCGGAGGACAAGGCTGAGATCATCAGGACCCTTATGGCCCGCCAGCCCACCGCCATGGTCGGCGACGGCGTCAATGACGCCCCGGCCCTGGCGACCGCCGATACCGGCATCGCAATGGGCGCCATGGGCACCGACGTCGCCATTGAAACCGCGGACATCGCCCTGATGGGTGAGGACCTGAACCACCTGCCCCAGGTCCTCGACCATGCGCGCAGGACCCGGCGCATCATGCTCCAAAACGTCGGCCTGTCCCTGGCCCTGATCGCCGTACTGATCCCGCTGGCATTGTTCGGGGCACTCGGCCTGGCCGCCGTGGTCCTGATCCACGAGCTGGCCGAAATCGTCGTGATCGCCAACGGCGTCAGGGCCGGCCGGCCCGGCCGTAAAACCGGTCTCATGGCCGTGCAGCCCTCGCCGGCCATGGAGCCGGCCGCGTGAGCGCCGATGACACAGGTCCACTCACCGGACCCGAACGCGATCGGGTGGGAAATGATCCGGGACGGAGTGCCCCGGCTGAATCGACGTAGGCCTTCATCCGGGCCCACCCCGGGCTTGATCCGACCAGCGTATATGGGCGGCCAGCCGCCCACAAGGTCT
>NZ_JAJLOZ010000100.1:0-13104 GCF_025548615.1 Arthrobacter sp. A2-55
GACGTGGATGTTTTCGGAAAACATCCACGTCAAATGCCCGTTCGGCCGGGTGGCGGGGCGGAGGGAGTCTGTGCCCGGTCCTACATGGCCATGTCGACGAGTTCGAAGATTTCCAGGCTGAAGCGGCCGTTGCCTTCGGACAGGAAAGGGTGGCCCTCGGCCAGGGCCTTGGCGGCGTCCAGGTCGGCGGCCTCGACAATGGTGTAGCCCTGCAGCAGGGACGGCTCGCCGCTGGTGCCGTTGTCCACGAGGGACGCGCGGGCACCAAAGGGGGCGCCGCCGTCGAGCATGGCCGATCCGACCTTGCCCATCCAGGCGCCCCACTTGGCCATTTCGGCCGCCGACTGCTCCTCGGTGAACTGGTCCATGGGGGTGGCGGGGCCGTTGTAGATGTAAATGAACTTGCTCATGGCGTTTGCCTTCTTTACTTGGGGTGGGTGCTAGGTGGATTCGAGGATGGTCTTGAGTTTCGCGAGGTCCTTGCGCATGGCCCGGCGCATCATGGCTGCCATCGGGGCGCCGGCAAGGACGCCGAACCCCGAAGGCTTCCCCTCATTGCGCAATTCCATTCGGGTGGCGTTTCCTTCGCTGGTCCACGTATACGTTGTCTTCATCGGAAACGGGCCCTGGCTGGTGCGCATGACAAGCCTTTCGCCCGGGATGTAGTCCGTGAATTCATACGTGTAGTCAAGTGCGCGGCCCAGAAAGTGCGCCGTAAAGGCCAGCTTGCTGCCAACGGCCAGGGGGTGCGGGGTGAGCCAGGTTGCCGAGGCGATGTTTTGGTACCAGGCCGGCGCGTTGTCCGGATTGGCCGCGTACTCCGCAACAATGGCGCAGGGGGCATCGATGAGGATGTCGGTGTGAACGTTGACCACGGTGGCTGCCTTTTTCGGTGTGTTCTGTGTTGGGCGTATCAGGCGTTGGAGACCTGGCGGCCGGTAAAGGCCACCAGGCGGTCCAGGCTTTCAGCGGACTCCTCCACGAGGGTTGCCTCGGCGAAGCTCTTGCCGCGCATGCTGGGCGCGATGGTGTTCCGGGCCAGGCCCAGCACGTAGTCGGCGAGCATGGGGGAGGCTTCCAGGGTGCGGCCCGTGGCGGTGGCAAAGTCCCAGGCGTGGACCAGGAACTCCAGGTTCAGGATGTTCGCCACCGTGGCCGCCGGCAGCACCGCAAAGCCCATGTCCACGGTGCCGTCCAGGCCGCGCGCGTTGAATGCCTCGAGGGTGGGGGCCGCCGCATTGGCGAGCCGGACCTCAGGGGAGGCACCGGCGTCGTCCGCCAGGGTGGCGCCCAGTGCCTTGCCAATTCCGGAGACCGAGCCGATCAGGTGCTCCACCAGGGCTGCCATCGTGAATTCGGCGCACGGCGTGGGCAGGTCCATGTCCGCCGCGGTGAGGCCTGCCAGGACGCGCTGGGCCACGGCCAGGGTTGCCTCGGCACTGATGAGCTCGTTGATGGGGTCCGGGGCGGCGGCCCAGTCGTCGGCGCCGGCGTCGCCCGTGGTGGCGAGTGCCTCCAGGCGGCCCAGGTAGTGGACCCAACCCTCCGTGTGGCCCACGGCTTCCTCGGGAGTGAGGCCCTCGTGGACCAGGCGGACGGTGGTGCCGCCGTCGCCCGGAACCAGGGTGATGGTCACGGTGGAGGCGTCGGCTGCGGGGGCGGAACCTTCCCAGCCCCAGGTGAACACGACGCGGCGGCCGGGCTCGACCTCCGTGAACGTGCCGGCCGCGGAGTGCCCGGGCGTGATGGTCCAGCGGTAGTCCCCGCCCACCCGCAGGTCCACGCGGGCGGCGACCGTCTGCCAGCGCCGCAGGCGTTCAGGCTCGGTGATCAGGGAAAACGCGGTGTCCGGATCGACGGGGAGGAAGACGGATTTGTCAATGGTCATGGGGTTTCTCCTTGGAGGTGCGGGTCATGTGGGATTTGGAGCCGGGCGGCGTCTGCCACCAGGAGGTCGAGCTCGTTGGTCCAAAAGGATTCGAGGGATTCACGCAGCCTCGCCATCCCCCGGGTGTCCAGGCTGTAGTACCGGCGGCGGCCTTCCTTCCGTGCCGTGACCAGCCCGACGTCGGCCAGCAGCAGCAGGTGCTGGGAGATCGCGGACCGGCTGACCGGAAAGTGTTCTGCCAGCTCACTGACGCCCAGCTCTCCCCGCCCCAGCAGCTGCAACAGGCGTCGCCTGGTGGGTTCAGCTGCGGTTTCGAGAAGGTCGGGCACATGGAATACGTTAGTCGTTGCTAACGCTTTTGACCATCCCCGGGGCGGGATTCACGGCAAGCTCACAGCTTCGGCCGGTTTCGCCGCAGCCGGACGGCACGGTAGCCGATGCCGAGGGCAAACATCGCCAGGCCCGCCAGCACGGACTCCAGTGGCAATGTCGCCACGAGCACCACACAGGCCGCGGCGCCCGCCACTTGCAGGAACCGCGGGTAGCGGCGGTCCGGGCCCGTTTGGGTGAACGCTGACAAGTTGGCCACCAGGTAGTAGGCCAACACCCCGAAGGAGGAGAAGCCGATGGCCCCGCGCAGGTCGGCCACGGCAATGACCATGCAAATCACGGCTCCCACGGCCAGCTCAGCATGGTGCGGCACCTGGAACCTGGGATGCACGGCGGCAAGCCAGCGGGGGAGGTCGCCCTCCCGGGCCATGGCCAGCGTGGTCCGGCCCAGCCCCGCCACGAGGGCCAGCAGGGCGCCGAGGGAGGCCAGTGCGGCGCCGGCCCGGACCACCGGGGCGGCCCACCCCCATCCAGCCACGGCGGCGGCGAGTGGGTCGGGGGAGGAGGCAACGCCGTCGGGCCCCAGGGCGGCAAGCACGCTGACGCCGACGCAGGCGTACACGAGCGCCGCGATGCCCAGCGCCACGAGAATGGCCCGCGGGATGGTCCGCTGCGGGTCCCTGACCTCCTCGCCCAGGGTGGCTATACGGGCATAGCCGGCAAACGCGAAAAACAGCAGCCCGGCCGACTGCAGGATCCCGTACCAGCCGTGCGCCAGCACGCCGCCGCCCCACATCGAGGCTGTTCCGCCCGTCCTGCCCCCGCCCCAGACGGCCGCCACGGCCACGGCTAGGGCGATGAGCACTGCCGCAACAATAATCCTGGCCAGGCCTGCCGTGCGTGTCACGCCGCGGTAGTTCACAGCCACGAGAAGCACGACGGCGGCAATCGCCACGGGGCGCTCCCAGCCCGGAGGCGCTGCGTAGGCAGCAAACGTCATGGCCATGGCCGCACTGCTGGCACTTTTGCCGATGATGAACCCCCAGCCGGCAATAAACCCGGGCCACGGGCCCAGGCGCTCGCGGCCGTAGACGTAGCTGCCTCCCGACGTCGGGTAGGCGGCGGCCAGCTGGGCGGAGGACGTGGCATTGCAGTACGCCACCAGACCCGCCACCGCCAGCCCGATGAGCAGGCCGGAGCCGGCGGCCTGGGCGGCAGGCGTAAAGGCCGCAAACACGCCGGCGCCGATCATGGAACCCAGCCCAATGACCACGGCGTCAACCGTTCCCAGGCGCCGGGCCAGCGGCGGGGTGTTGTTCATTAGTGGCGGCCTTTCGCCGGAGGGCTGGTGGACTCCCAGTGAGACTAGCCGCTTCAGGTGAACAACTGTAGCCATCCGCTGGGGCAAAACTCAGGCCCAGTTGTGCCCCAAGGACACCGGGGGCAAAACCCGCCTCGAGTTTGGCCCCTGCGTAAAGTGACGCCTAGCGGGCGGCGGGCAGGGACAGGACCATGGTGGTGCCGGCCGGGCCGGTGGCGGCGATTTCAATGCTGCCGCCGGCCGCCGCCGCGATTTCCCGGACAAGGGCCAGCCCCAGCCCGTAGCTGCGGCGTCCGCCGGCGGCAGGTTCGCTGCTGTGGGCGAAGCGGTCGAACACCCTGGCCTGGTCGATGCCGGAGATGCCGTGGCCGGTGTCGGCAACGGTGATGGCCACGTCGCGGCCGCGGGCGGCCGTGGTGACGGTGATGGAACCGCCGCCGGGCGTGTGGTTTAGTGCATTGTCCACGAGTCCCAGCACGGCACGCCGCAGGCTGTTGGGCTGGATGCGGACCGGCGCAACAACCCCGGCCTGGATGTCGAGGCGGACCTGGCGGGAGCTGGCAAGGTCCTGCAGGCTGGCGGCCACGGCGGCCACCAGCGCGTTGACGTCCACGGGTTCCGCGCCGGCCGCATCGGAGCCGCCGGTGGCCGCCAGCAGCAGTTCCTGCACCGTGGAGGACAGTGCAGCCGTGTCCTGGCGGACCTGGGCCAGCAGGCGGGCGGCATCCGTGCCCGGCTCCACCTTGTGTTCGGCCAGCTGGACGCGGGCGTCAAGGATGGTCAGCGGCGTGCGGAGTTCGTGGCTGGCGTCCTGGATGAAGCGGCGCTGCACCTCAAGGGCCCTGCCCAGGGGGCGGATGGCGCTGCGGGCGCTCAACCAGCCGATGGCCCCGGCCGCGAGAATCCCCGCGACGCCGGCAACGGCCATGGCCTTGAGCATGTCGTTGGATTCCACATAGACGCGTGCGGACTTGGGGTCGTGCGCAGAAAGGTCGGGGTGGTGGGAAAGGTACAGCATGTAGATGGAGGCGGCAATGATGACGGCAATGACCATCAGGGCCACTGCCACGGCAATGCGCAGGCCCACGGTCAGCGCGGCGCGGCGCAGTTGCGGGGTGTCCGCGTGGGGTGTTTTCATGCTCCGTCCCCGATCTGGTAGCCGATGCCGTGCACTGTGCGGATCACGGACTTGGACACCTTGCGCCGCAGGTAGTGCACATAGGTGTCAATGACGCCGGGCGAGTCGTCCGGGTGGAATAGCGCCGCCACCAGTTCGGGCCGGGTGAAGACGCGTTCCGGTTCGCCTGCCAGCATGGCCAGCAGTTCTGTTTCCTTCGCGGTCAGCCCCACATGCTCCCCGTAGCGCGAACGCAGGGACCTGTTGGCCGGGTCCAGGACCCACGCGCCAACGTCAAGCTGTGCGGGAGCGGAGTCAAAGGTCCGCGTGATGGCCCGCAGCCTGGCCCGCAGTTCGCCGGCGTCGAACGGCTTGGTCATGTAGTCGTTGGCGCCGGCGTCGAGCCCTTCAATCTTTTCCCCCGTGGTGCCCAGGGCCGTGAGGATGAGAGCCGGGGTGGCAATGCCGTGCCGGCGCAGGGCTGCCACCAGCTCCAGCCCGTCCATGGCGGGCAGCCCGCGGTCAATGACCAGCACGTCCCAGTCCCCGGTCAGGCCAAGGTGCAGCCCCTTTTGCCCGTCGGCGGCCACCTGCACGTCATAGTCCCCGGAGAGGAGCTCGGCAATCAACGGGCCCAGGACGGGGTCATCCTCCACCAGCAGCAGCCGCGGAAGCTCATTTGTGTGCATGCACTCCATTGTCGCCTGCAGCCACGCCGGATGCGTCACCAGCATCCGCGGCCGGTGCGAGCCGGGCGGCACGGCGTGAGCGCAGCACGCCGATGATGCCCGGCAGGATGGACACCAGGACCATCAGGACGGCGATCACGTCAATGTTTTTGGCAATGATGTCGAAGTGGCCCAGCCAGGTGCCCAGCAGCACCACGGAGCCTGCCCACGCAACGGCTCCGGCAATGTTCCAGAGCGTGAACTTCTTGTGGTTGTAGTTGGCAGTCCCGGCCACCAGGGGGGCGTAGGTGCGCACCACGGGGACAAAGCGGGCCAGGACGATGGCCATGCCGCCGTGCTTGGCGAAGAACGCCTCGGTTTCCGCCAGATACTTGGTCTTCAGGACCCGCGCGTCGTCCTTGAACCAGCGCCGGCCAAATTTGCGGCCCAGCAGGTACCCCACCTGGTCGCCGGCGATGGCCGCGAGGGCCACCACGCCGATCAGGACGGGCAGCGCCAGGTTCAACTGCTGGTGCAGCAGCCCCGCCGTGAAGAGCAGCGAATCGCCGGGCAGGAAGGGGAACAGTACGCCGGATTCGATGAAGACAATGGCGGCGACAACGGCCAGCGTGGCCGGCCCCAGCCCCTGGAGCAGGGCCGCAGGGTCCAGGACGGAGGTCAGGCCGGCTGGGAGAAGGGCGGCGTGGACTGCGGGGAGCGCGGTGGCTAGCAGGTGCATGGTGTGGCCTTCCTTAGGAGTGGACGGAGTCGGCAGCGGGGGCTACGGGACCAAAGCGGCCCAGCAGGGGGATGCGGGGCAGGATGCTCCCCTGGTACCGGTTCCACACTGCAGCCACCAGCACGACGGCGGCCGTTGCGGCCAGGAATGAGGCGATGACATCGCTGGGGTAGTGCACGCCAACGTAAACACGCGAGCAGGCCACCACCACGGGCACCAGGATGCCCAGCACGGCGGCGAGGCGGGCCCAGCGGGTGTTCCGGGCCAAGAAGAACACTGCCCAGGCGAGCCCCACGGCCAGGGCCACGTGGCCGCTGGGGAAGCTGTTGGAGCCCGTTTCGGGGGCCAGGGGGTCAAAAAGCAGGGCCGGGTTGGGGCGCTGGCGTTCCACGATGGCCTTGAAGAATTGGCTGGACAGCCAGCCCGCAGCCGACACGGCGCCAAACGCCACGGCGTTCACGGGGGATTTCCGCACCACCAGCAGGAACACGCACGTCAGGGCGATGATGACCACCCCGCCGGCCGGGGAAAACACGGAGTTGATCAACATTGCCACGGCGGTCAGGAAGCCGTCGTGGTTCCGGCTCAGCTCCTGGTCCACCGTGAATTCATTGGTGGTGAAGCCGGGCAGGTCCTTGGCAACGAAGCCCAGCGTCAGCACGGCCGCCGACAGCAGCACCACCCACAATCCCCAGAGCCGCGGCTGCGGGAGTTCCGCCAGTCGCGTGGCAAGGCCCCGGTCCGTTGCTGTGGCGGCCCGGGCCGGGCCACCTGCGCGGTGCTGGCGGCTTGGCTGGGTATCTGGATCTTTGCGTGACAATGAAGTCTCCGATTCGTGGACGGACAGGGAAGCGGCCGGGAGGCCTTTGTTCCACTGTCCAGCACACGGTCTAAGAATTCACTAAGATTTGCCCCGCGGCCCCCTGGAAAGGGGGCCGCGGAAGGCTTAGGCCGCTGTGATTTTCAGCACCAGTGTCCGGGCCCCGGGCCGCAGGGCAAAGTCCGGCCACACGTCCGGCCCGCACGCCCGCGAGCCCAAACCGTGCTGCGCGGCGTCCAGGTACAGGTGGCTGTGGTGCGGCTCGGGAAGCTCGTGGGGGTGCCCGGCGGCGGCCACCTCCTGGGCGGTGTGCCGCGCCAGCGTGAAGCCGGGGCGCCTGCCGGCAGCATCCGGCTCGGCGTCAACGCGCAGCCACGGCGCGCCGTCCCGGGTGAGTTCCAGGGAGCGCAGTCCGCTGCGGTGCCCGCTTTCCTGCGGCCTGGCATACGGGAAGGTCAGCCCATCCAGCGTTTCCGTGTGCCGCCCCACCACTGCCGAGTGCATGCTGTCCGGGTAGGATTCCCGCGGGCCAGCGCCAAACCAGGAGGCGCCGTCCACGGAGGTGGGCAGGTCCAGGCGCACGCCGATGCGCGGCCACACGGTGCCCCAGCCGGTGCTCGGGGTGATGTCGATGCGCAGCCACAGCTCCCCGCCCGCCAGCTGCCAGTTTTCCTCCACGGCCACGGTGGCGCCGCTGTTCGCGGCCGCGTAGCGCGTGCGCACACACAGCCCGCCGTCCGTCGCTGACGACTCCTCCACCCGGCCGGTGAGCCGGTCAAGGCCCGCGGCCAGCCACGTGCTGGCGGACGACGGCGCCGGGACCCCCCTCCCGCTGTTGAGCCAGGGATCGTCCAGGTCATAGGAGCCGAAGCCGGCGCCCTTGTCGTTGTCGGTCGGCGCGCGCCACAGTTCCAGCCGGAGACCGGACACAGGCAGGCCAGCCAGCGAAACCAGGCGGCCGGCGTCGAACACGGCCGGACCCAGTGTCAGGGGGCCGGCGGCGGACCCGGTCGCGGCGGCCGGGCGCGGCGTTCGTGCCGGGATGCGCGGGGCCGAGCAGTCAAGCTGGACGGCGGCCAGGGCGTGGCCCGCCGGCGCCCAGGCCGTGGCCTCGCGCAGCACGGCCTCCACCGTCAGCCACGTCTCGCCGTGTTCTGCCGGCACCACGGGCGGGAGCGTGAACTCGGCGGAGGCGCCGGCTGCCATGGGCCCGCCCCCGGGTGCGACGGCGTCCAGCCCGCCTGAGGCGGCCGGCTCGCCGTCGTGCTCCACCCGCCAGCGCAGCACCACGTCGGACGTGTCGGCGGTGTGCCGCAGGTTGGCCACGGACAGGACAGGTGTGCCGCCGTCGTTCTTGGCCAGGGTGAGGCGGATCGGGGAGACCAGCTGCTTGAATTCAAACAGGCCGGGCGTGGGTGTGGAGTCGGAGAGGATCATGCCGTCCATGACGAAGTTGGAATCGTGGACCACTTCGCCAAAGTCGCCGCCATAGGCAAAGAACTCGGTGCCGTCCGCGTTTCGGGTGCGGATGCCGTGGTCGCGCCATTCCCAGACGAAGCCGCCGTGCAGGCGCGGGTATTTGTCCACGAGGTCTTCGTACTGGTCGATGGCGCCGGGGCCGTTGCCCATGGCGTGGACGTATTCGCACAGGATGAAGGGCTTGCTGCGCTGGCGGGCGGATTCCGCGGCGGAACAGCCCAGCAGGAGCGCGTGGGAATCGTCGCGGCCGATGGAGTCAGTTTCCGGAATGGAGGAGTACATGCGTGAGTAAACGTCGGTGTAGGCGCCCGTGTAGTCGCCTTCGTAGTGGACGGGCCGTTCCTTGTCCCGGGCGTGGACCCAGGCTGCCATGGCGGCAAGGTTGGCGCCGGTGCCCGATTCGTTGCCGAGCGACCACATGACGATGGAGGCGTGGTTCTTGTCCCGCTCCACGGTGCGCTCGATCCGGTCGAGCAGGGCTTCCCGCCAGCGGGGGTCGTCGCTGGGGTTGTCCACCCAGCCCCGGGCCTCGAAGCCGTGGGTCTCCAGATCGCATTCGAGGATGACCCAGAAGCCAAGTTCGTCGGCCAGGTCCAGCACGCGGGGGTGCGGCGGGTAGTGGCTGGTGCGGATGGCGTTGACGTTGAACTGCTTCATCAGGGCCATGTCCGCCCGGGCGTCTGCCTCGTCAAAAACGCGCCCCCGGTCGGGATGGGCTTCGTGCCGGTTGACGCCGTGGAACACCACGCGGCGGCCGTTGACCAGGAAGCGGTCACCGGAAATTTCCACGGTGCGGAAGCCCAGTCGGAGCGAAATGGTTTCCGCGGCGCTGGAGACGGTGGCCGCGTAGAGCCGGGGGACCTCGGCGGACCAGGGTTCCACGTTTTCAACCGAAAGGGGCACGACGTCGGACGGGGAGTCCCAGCGGACCGCCACTCCCAGCTCGGGCACCTCGAGCGTCACCGGGAAGGCGTCTGCCGGGGCGGTGATTTCCGGGTCGATGGTGCCGGTGCCTGCTGCACCGGTGCCTGATGCACCGGTGCCTGTGCCTGCCGCCCAGCCCGTGCGCAGCCAGGCATCGGCGATGCCGCCGGCCGGGCGGGCCTGCAGTGTTACGTCGCGGAAGATGCCCGGCAGCCACCACTGGTCCTGGTCCTCCAGGTAGCTCGACGCCGACCATTGGTGCACGCGCACCACAATCACATTGGACCCGGCGCGCAGGGCGGGCGTGACGTCGAATTCCTGGGCGAGGCGGCTGCCGGTCCCCACACCGATTTCCGTCCCGTTGACCCACACCTTGTAGCGGGATTCGACGCCGTCGAAGCGCAGCACCACTGCCGCCGTCGTGCCTTCCAGCCAGGCGGCGGGGACGTCAAAGCGGCGGCGGTAGTCCCCCGTGGGGTTTGCATCAGGCACGTGGGGAGGCTCAATCGGGAACGGGTACTGCACATTGGTGTAGCTGGGCCGGCCGTAGTCGGGCCCGCCCGGAGTCTGGACGTCTCCGGCCAGCACCCAGTGGGACGGGACGGTGATGGTGTCCCAGCCGGAATCGTCGAAGGCTTCGGCGGCAACGCCCTCCGGCTGTTCACCGCCGGGCAGGGCGGGGCCGCCGGGCGTTCCGGGCACTCCGGGGAGCAGGCGGAAGCGCCAGTCACCGTTCAGTGACTGGGTGGGCGCATCGCTGTGGAGCCAGGACCGTGCCGGGACGCGGCGCCCGGAGCCGGGGCCGCGGTCGGTGACGTAGGCGCCTGCGGGGAGTGTTGTGGACGGTGTATTCACGTGGCTGGTCCTTTTCTGGTCCCGGTGGATTGGACACGAAGCTATCACAAAATTCGAGTGAGTACTCGGTTTTTACCGCCCGGGGCCGAAATGTGGATTAGGCTGTCATGCCATGGGGACCAAAGACGGAGCGCCTGCAGGAAAACGGGGGCCGTATGCGAAGTCCAAACAGCGGCGCGAGGACATTGTCAACGCCGCCTATGGGGTGTTTGCCGCGCGCGGCTACCGGGGCGGCTCGCTGCAGGACGTGGCGGACAAGGTGGGGATGAGCCAGACCAGCCTGCTCCACTATTTCCCGTCCAAGAGTGAATTGCTGCTGGCGGTCCTGGAGCGGCGCGACTCCGTCAGCGGCGACGGCAGGCCGCGGGATCCCGAGGACAGTTTCGTCGACGCCGTCATCCGCCAGGCGCGCTTCAACGAAACGGTGCCGGGCGTCATTGAGCTGTACACCGTGCTCTGCGCCGAATCCATCACAGACAACCACCCGGGCCGCGGCTACTTCACCGAACGGTATGAGCGCCTGCGCCGCAGCTACTCGCGGGCTTTTACGGCGCTCGCCGGCGAGGGCAGGCTGCGCCCCGGGGTGGACCCGGAGCGCGCCGCTGCCAGCCTGGTTGCCCTGTGGGACGGCATCCAGACCCAATGGCTGTTGGCGCCGGAATCCATCGACATGGCCGGGTGCCTGCGCGACTACCTGGAGCTGCTGGTCCTGCCGGACCATTTGGCGGGAGCGGCCGGAGCTGTCAGTTCCGGGCCATCTCGGTGACGAGTTCACGCACGACGGCGCGCAGCTCGCCTCCGTGGGCAGCAGCCACGCGGCGCTGGCGCTGGTAGCTGGCACCCCGGGCGATGATGTCCTCGACGCCGGCCAGCTCCGTGGCGCAGCCCAGCTTCGCGGCGACGGGTTCCAGTTTGTTCAACAGCTCCACGGTGTGTTCGGTGACCAGCTGTTCCTTTCCCGCGGCGTCCAGGATGATGATGGCCTCCAGGCCGTAGCGTGCGGCCCGCCACTTGTTCTCCTGCACGTGCCACGGCGGCATGGTGGGGATGGTGCCGCCATTGTCCAAGGTGGTGGAAAAGTCATCCACGAGGCACTGGGTGAGGGCTGCGATGGAGCCGATTTCCTCCAGGGTGGACATGCCGTCGCAAATGCGCATTTCAATGGTGCCCAGTCCGGCCACGGGGCGGATGTCCCAGCGGATTTCGTTCGTGGCGTCGATGACTCCGGTGGTGAACATGTCCTCGACATAGGACTCGTAGGAGGCCCAGTCGGGGAACTGGAACGGCAGGCCGGCCGTGGGGAGCTGCTGGAACATCAGCGCTCGTTGGGAGGCGTAGCCGGTGTCTTCGCCGTTCCAGAACGGGGACGACGCGGAGAGTGCCTGAAAGTGGGGGAAGTAGTTGACCAGCCCGTCCAGTACCGGCATGGCCTTGGAAACATGGTCCAGCCCCACATGGACGTGAACTCCGTAAATGAGCATTTGGCTGCCCCACCACTGCGTCCTGTCCACCAGCTTGGCGTACCGTTCCTTGTCGGTGACCTGCTGGGAGCGCGGATTGCTGAATGGGTGGGTGCCGGCGCACAGCAGTTCCAGGCCGAGCGGCGCCGCGGCCTCCCGGAGCACGTTGAGGTTGCGCCGCAAGTCCTCGGTGCCCTCTGCCACGGTGTGGCAGACGCCCGTGACCAACTCCACAGTGTTTTGGAGCATCTCACCCTTGATGTGGGGATGCTCGCCGTCGTCCATGATGTCCGGGTGCGCCTCGGATATGTTGGCAAAAACGTCGCTGGCCCGGGCCGCCAACTCGCCGGTTTCTGCGTCAACCAGCGCTATTTCCCATTCCAGGCCGAGCGTGGACTGTTCAGATTTAGCGAATTCAATCTTCACTGTGGCGCCCCCTTGGGATTCGTGCGTCCGTGGTGCAGTGCGGCAAGGGTGCCGGGTGCATTCTGATTGTAGTTTAAAGGCCGGTGCCGGGGGACCAAGTGTCAGGCACAATGGAGTGGTGCCCATTTTGAATAAAGACATGACCTTGTGCATTTCCCTTGCCGCGCGGCCCAGCAACATTGGGACGCGCTTTCACAATTACCTTTATGACGCGCTGGGCCTGAATTATGTTTACAAGGCCTTCGCGCCGGCGGACCTGGCCCAGGCGGTTGCCGGGATCCGGGGCCTGGGCATCCGCGGGGCCGCGGTGTCCATGCCGTACAAGGAAGACGTCATTGCGCTTATTGACGTCATGGACGCCTCCGCGTCCGCGATTGACTCGGTGAACACCATCGTCAACGACGCCGGCGTCCTCACGGCCTACAACACCGACTACCTGGCCATTGCCCGGCTGCTGGCCACCAACGCCGTGGACCCCCGGACCTCCGTCCTGCTGCGCGGTTCGGGCGGCATGGCGAAGGCTGTTGCCGCTGCCATGTACGACGCCGGTTTCGCGAACGTTACGCTGGTGGCGCGCAACGAAGTGCGCGGCCGGGCCCTTGCCGCGCTTTATGGTTTTGCGTGGCTGCCGGAGGCGCCCTCGGAAGCTGCGGGCATGCTGGTCAATGTCACGCCCCTGGGCATGGCCGGTGCCGATGCCGGTGTGCAGTCCTTCACCGACGCCCAGGTGGCGGCCGCGGAGCTGGTGTTCGACGTCGTCGCCCTTCCTGCGGAAACCCCGCTCATTTTGGCCGCCCGCGCTGCCGGGAAGCGGGTCATCACCGGCGCGGAGGTCATCGCGATCCAGGCCGAGGAGCAGTTTGTGCTGTACACAGGCGTCCGGCCCAGCCCGGAACTGGTGCAAGAAGCCTCAGAGTTCTCCCGCCAATGACCCTCCCTCACCTTTCGCGGTGTTTAGGGGTGACCCTCCCTCACGTTTCGCGGTGTTTTGGCGGACGCTCCCTCCTTGTGAGCTGTGCAAGCGAGACCGGAAGTAGCGGTGGGGCGCCAGACCTTCAAAAGGTGAGGGAGGGTCAC
>NZ_JAJLOZ010000101.1:0-12818 GCF_025548615.1 Arthrobacter sp. A2-55
GACCGCGAGGGAACTCGAGGTGCTTTCGCTGCTGTGCCGGGGCATGAACAACAAGGACATAGCGGCCGCCCTGTTCATTGCCCCCAAAACGGCCCGGAACCATGTGGAGCACATCTATGAAAAGACCGGTTCGGCCAACCGGGTGTCGGCCACACTGTTTGCCCTGGACCACGGCCTGTGGGACAGGGAAGGCGGACTGCCGGCCCCAGGCAGGGAATAACTTGAAGCTTCAAGTAGTTTGCTAGACTATGACCACCACAAACCTTGGAGCAGCCATGACCACCCAGCACGACCTCCTCTCCGCCGACCTGCACATGGGCACCGTGATGCTCAAGGTGGGCGACATGCGCCTGATGGGCGACTACTACCAAAAGGCCCTCGGCCTGGACGTGGTTGCCGAAGCCGACGGCGGCCAGTACCTGGGCCGCGGCTCCGTGCCCCTGGTGCACCTGCAGCCGGCCGGTGGGCTGCACATTCCGGGCCGGGGCGAGGCCGGCTTGTTCCACACCGCCCTGCTTTTCCAGGACCAGGCCTCGCTGGCCGCCACCGTGGCCAGCGCCGCCCAGTATGACCCCCAACTGTTTGCCGGCAGCGCAGATCACCTGGTCTCCGAGGCGTTCTACTTCACCGACCCCGAAGGCAACGGAATTGAGCTTTACTGGGACCGTCCCCGCACTGAGTGGTCCTGGTCCAACGGTGCCGTGGAAATGGACTCCCTGGCCCTGCCCCCGCAGCGCTACCTCCAGCATCACCTGACTGAAGCGTCGGTGAGCGGGCAGCGGGACGCGGGCGCCGGCGTCGGCCATGTCCACCTCCAGGTAGGTGACGTGGCCACGGCGGAAAAGTTCTACGTGGACACCCTCGGCTTTGAAAAGACGGCCGGCTGGCACGGGCAGGCACTGTTTGTCTCCGCGGGCGGGTACCACCACCACATGGCCATGAACGTCTGGAACAGCCGCGGCGCCGGCCCCCGCAAGGACACGCTGGGCCTGGGCGAGGTGCTGATCACGGTCCCGGGGCAGGACGACGTCGGGGCGCTGGCAGAGCGCCTGGCCCGCCGTGGCGTCGCTATGGCCGACACCGGCGCCGAAATTGTCTTTGACGATCCTTGGCGGAACCGGATTCGCGTTAGTGTTGAGGCAGAAGCTGCCGCAGCACACCGCTGAGCGGCTCCGGCCCGGGCCGGACCAACCCACCGAAAGGCACCAGCTTGGCAAGCTACTCAGAATTCTTCATCGCGGACCACCACCAGGCCGTTGCCCGCGCCAAGGCCCGGGAAGCCGGAAAGTCGCCCGCCATTGACGTTCCCGTCCTGCCGACGCCGGGGCTCAGCGACTTTGAGATCGAAGTCCTGGGCGGGCTGGCCGTGAAAAAGGTGCATGCCACGGGAGTTGCTGCCGAACTGAGCCTGGTGGACATTGAACTGGACACCCTCTATGCCGTGCCGGATGCCCTGCTGGAAGTGTTTGCCGAGCTTGACAGCCTGGAGGACCAGGAGGACGTGTCCGAACTGGCTGCGGAGTGGGCGGCGGCGGAGGAAATGGAATCCACCCCGGAGGTCACCGAGCCGCTGGTGCGCGCCCTGGCAGCCATGTCCGTTGCAGCCGCCAAGGCGGCCGACGACAACGCGAAGATGGGCCTGTTCTTCTTTTCCGCCGAATAACCACTTCACAGACCCCTTCATGGGCCCCTTAGCGCCGGGCGATGACGGACAACACGCCGGGACGCGTCGCACGGGTGTCCAATTATCTGGCATAATGGACGGGTACTCGATCCGCGCGGCCCCTCTCTCCGGGCGATGATCCTGTCCTTAGAAATCCGCTGATCGGCCCGCCCCACGGGAGCGTGAAACGGAGTTCGCCCCTTTTTCGAACCAGGAGTAACCACAAACGTGGCCGTAAAGATTCGCCTTAAGCGCTTTGGCAAGATGCGCGCACCGTACTACCGCATCGTCGTCATGGACGCACGCGCCAAGCGTGATGGCCGTGCCATCGAAGAGATCGGCAAGTACCACCCCACCGAGCAGCCTTCCTTCATCGAAGTGAAGTCTGACCGTGCCCAGTACTGGCTCGGCGTCGGCGCACAGCCGACCGACCAGGTCGCCAAGATCCTGAAGATCACCGGTGACTGGCAGAAGTTCAAGGGCATCAAGGGCCAGGAAGGCACCTTGAAGACCAAGGAAGCCAAGGCTCCCTTTGTCGCCCCCGAGGCAACCAACCTGGTTGTCAAGGAAGCCATCACCAAGAAGGCTGCCAAGTCTGACGAAGCCGAGGCGCCCGAGAGCACCGAGGCCGAGTAAATTGTTGGCTGAAGCGCTGGAGCACCTTGTCCGCGGGATTGTTGACTCTCCCGACGACGTCAAGGTGGCTGTCAAGAACAACCGCCGCGGGGAATCCCTCGAGGTGCGCGTTCACCAGGACGACCTGGGCCGGGTAATCGGCCGCCAGGGCCGCACCGCCCGCGCGCTGCGCACCGTGGTTGCCGCACTGGCGCACGGCGAGCCTGTCCGCGTTGACGTTGTCGACACGGACCGCCGCCGCTAGCCTGCCGCACCAGGGAACCTTGCGCCCGCACTGGGTTGAGGGTTTTCAGCAACAAGCCAAGCCTTTTGGCCCCGGCACCATAATGGTGTCGGGGCCAAATTTTTTCCACCTACCAATTTCCCAGGAGTTCACATGCAGGTTCAAGTTGCCCGGATCGGCAAGCCACACGGCATCCGCGGCGAGGTG
Source organism: Arthrobacter sp. A2-55 (assembly GCF_025548615.1). Lineage (NCBI taxonomy): Bacteria > Bacillati > Actinomycetota > Actinomycetes > Micrococcales > Micrococcaceae > Arthrobacter > Arthrobacter sp. A2-55. The sequence goes on from NZ_JAJLOZ010000101.1 coordinate 2,730, forward strand.
ACGGTGCTGGTCCTCACGGACGCCCCCGATTCCCGCTTCGCCGCCGGCGCCCAATTCGCCGTCGAGCCGGCCAAGCTGGGCCCCCTGACAGTGGCCAGTTCCCGCTGGAACAAGGACATCCTGCTGCTCGGGTTTGAGGGCACCACGACCCGCAATGAGGCCGAACTGCTGCGCGGGGCCACCTTGTTCTTTGACTCTGATGACGACGGGGACGACGACGCCTGGTACGAACACGAATTGCTGGACCTTGAGGTCCGGGTTGGCACGGAGGTGGTGGGCAAGGTTGCCGGGCTGCGCACCCTCCCCGTGCAGGACCTGCTGATAGTTGAAGACAACGACGGCGACGAAGTCCTGGTTCCGTTCGTGGATGAAATTGTCCCTGAGGTCAACCTGGAGGACGGTTATGTGCGCCTGACCCCGCCGGACGGGCTGTTCAGCGTGAACAAGAACGTTGAGGGCAAGGCTTCCGAAAGCAAGGAAGCCGACGGCACGGGCACGGAAGGCGCCGGGCAATAATGCGTCTTGACGTTGTCAGCATCTTTCCGGAATACCTGGCGCCGCTGGAACTGAGCCTGATCGGCAAGGCCCGCACCGACGGCCTGCTGGACCTGCACGTCCACGGTCTGCGGGATTACACCTCGGACCGGCACCGCACGGTGGATGACACCCCTTATGGCGGCGGCGCCGGCATGGTCATGAAGGCCGAGCCCTGGGCCCAGGCACTGGGCGACATCGCGGCCCAGGCCCCCGCCCGGAAGCCCACCCTGATAGTTCCCTCGCCCGCGGGGGAGGTGTTCAACCAAAAGCTGGCGTATGAGCTGGCCGAGGAGGAGCACCTCGTGTTTGCCTGCGGCCGGTACGAAGGAATCGACGAACGCGTCCTGGAGTGGGCTGCCGAGCAGTTCACGGTGCGCCCGGTCAGCCTGGGCGACTACGTGCTCAACGGCGGCGAAGTGGCCGTGCTGGCCATGGTTGAGGCCATTGGCCGGCTCATCCCCGGGGTGGTGGGCAATCCCGAATCACTCATCGAGGAGTCCCACTCCGACGGCCTGCTGGAATACCCCGTCTACACCAAGCCGTCCAGCTGGCGTGGGCGGGACATTCCCGAGGTGCTGCTCAGCGGCAACCACGGCAAGATCGCCAAGTTCCGCCGCGAGCACCAGCTGCGCCGCACGGCGGCCCGGCGCCCCGACCTCATTGCGGCCCTGGACGTCTCCCACTTCAGCAAGACGGAACGGAACGTTCTCTGGGAACTGGGGTACGCCGTCGTCGACGGCAAGGCCGTGCCCCGCGACGCCGATTAGCGGCGCAGGGGCGGCGTGTGGAATAATCAAGCAGTGTGCCTGCTGGGCGCGTTCCTGCCACAGGGGGAGCGTTCGTCAACAGTTGCGGCACAGCCTGTGACCCGCCAATGGGTCTGTGGGCTACGAAACTTTTTACTTTCCCTGACTGGCTGCGTGCCGTCCATGGAAAGTGTGACACAAAGCAAGTGACCTGTGGCGTTTGCCTGGAGTTGTGAAATGCATATTCTCGATTCTGTCGACGCAGCCAGCCTGCGCAGCGACATCCCCGCCTTCCGCGCCGGTGACACCCTCAACGTTCACGTGAACATCATTGAAGGCTCCCGCGCACGTGTCCAGGTGTTCAAGGGCTTTGTCCTTGGCCGCCAGGGCGACGGCGTCCGCGAGACCTTCACGGTCCGCAAGGTCTCCTTCGGTGTCGGCGTGGAGCGTACCTTCCCGGTGCACTCCCCGGTCATCGATAAGATCGAGGTCGTCTCCAAGGGCGACGTTCGCCGCGCCAAGCTGTACTACATGCGCAAGCTGCGCGGCAAGGCTGCCAAGATCAAGGAAAAGCGCGACAACATCCCCGGCAAGTAAGGGATTCGCACTTTGATCCACACGAAACGCCGGTCCAGGAAACTGGGCTGGCGTTTTGTTGTTCTGGCCGTGGTGGTGCTGTTCCTGTTGACTGCAGTGGTGCGCAATGTGTGGGTGGATGTCTACTACATTCCCTCCGCATCCATGGAGCCCCTGCTGCTCCCGGGCGACCGCGTGCTGGTTTCACGGACCGACTATTCCACCACGCCCGTCAAGCGCGGCGACGTGGTGGTCTTTGACGGCACAGGCTCCTTCACCCCCTACGATTCCGGCAACGGGCCACTCCTGGACGCCGCCATTGGCGTGGGGCAGTGGCTGGGGTTTGTGCCCAACAACAACATCTACGTCAAGCGCGTCCTGGGCGTGGCCGGTGACACGGTCAAGTGCTGCTCGGCGGCGGGCGAGCTGGAAGTGAACGGCGTCCCCATTGCTGAGAATTACCTGTATCCCGGGGACAAGCCCAGCGAGTTTGCGTTTGATGTCACGGTGCCTCAGGGTACATTGTGGCTTATGGGCGACCACCGCAACGTATCCTTGGATTCGCGGTCACTGCTGGGTTCGCCCGGTGGCGGGTTGATCTCCACCGACAAGGTGATCGGCCGCCCGTGGGCCACGGTGTGGCCGCTGGGGCGGATCCACGCACTGGTGCGCGACGCCGTTCCTGCGAAGTGACCGACGCCCTCCCGACCCCCGGACTGAACTTTAAGGAAGCACCGCACATGCAGCAGAATGCGCCCGGCGATCCCGGCCCCGGCAACCCCGGCCAGGACGACGGCGGCCAGCCCGAGGGTGGCCAGCCCGAGGGTGCGTCGACGCCGGGCGCGGGGGTGCCCGAGGGTGAAACAACGGCCTTGGAACGCGTCAGCAACACCGTGTGGGCGTGGAGCAAGGAAATAGTCACCATCCTGGCCATTGCCATTGTGCTGTCCTTCCTGATCAAGACCTTCCTGTTTCGCGCGTTTTACATCCCGTCCGGGTCCATGGAGAATACGCTGGAAATCAACGACAGGATCTTTGTGAACCTGCTGGTGCCCCAGCCCTTTGCGCTCAAGCGCGGGGACGTGGTGGTGTTCAAGGACACGCAGGGTTGGCTGGCCAATGTGCCCAAGAGCACCGGGCCGTTTGCCTGGGTCGGGGATATTGCCACGTTCATCGGCCTGGCGCCCGACAGCTCGCAGCAGCACCTCGTCAAGCGCGTCATTGGACTGCCGGGGGACAGGGTCAAGTGCTGTGATGCCGATGGCAAAATGACCATCAACGGCAAGGCCATCACCGAGCCCTACCTCTTCCCGGGGGCCTCGCCGTCGGACACCACCTTTGATGTCACCGTCCCCGCCGGGCACCTCTGGGTCATGGGCGACCACCGCAACGACTCCGAGGACTCCCGCGCCCACCAGGCTGCGAACGGCACCGGCTTTGTGCCCATTGCCGACGTCGAAGGGCGGGCAGTGGTCATTGCCTGGCCGCTGGACCGCCTGGGCATCCTGGGCAACTACCCCAACGTTTTCGCGGACGTCCCCTCGCCCGCCAGCGCCGCCAGCCAGGGATCGCCGTCGGCCATCCCCACCGGACAGTAATGGCCTCCGCGGCCCCCACCCTTGAGTGGGAACGTGAGCTGGCCGGCCAGGGATGGACGCTGGTGGCCGGCTGCGACGAGGTGGGCCGCGGCGCACTGGCCGGGCCAGTGAGCGTCGGCCTGGTGGTTATCGAGGCTGCCAAGGCCCAGGAGCTGCCGGGGGTGAAGGACAGCAAGCTGCTGCGCGAGCCGGTGCGCGAGGCGCTGGTGCCGGCCATCCGGGAGTGGGCTCCGGCCTGTGCCGTGGGGCACGCAGCCGCGTCCGAAATTGACGGGCTTGGCCTCGTGGCGGCGCTGCGCCTGGCCGGCACGCGCGCGCTGGCCCAGGTGGCCGCCGAGCTGCTCCCGGACTTTGTCATCCTGGACGGCAACCAGGACTGGCTGTCCGTGCCGGTGCAGGCGGACTTGTTTTCCACGGGTGCGGCTACAGGTGCCGGCGCCCCGATGGCCGTGCGGACGCGCATCAAGGCCGACATGACGTGCCTGTCGGTGGCTGCAGCCAGCGTCCTGGCGAAGGTGGAGCGTGATTCGATGATGGTGGGGCTTTCCCGGGACTTCCCGCAGTTTGGCTGGGACGCCAACAAGGGGTACGCCACCGCGGCCCATCGCTCCGCCATTGCGCTGCACGGCCCCACGGAGCTGCACCGGCGGACGTGGCGGCTGGTCTAGATTTTGGCAGCTGGCGCCCGCCGGGTTCGTGGGCACCGCCCATGTGATGGATGATGGAACCATGAGCGCTGAGGATTTGGAAAACTACGAGACCGACATGGAGCTCCAGCTCTACCGGGAGTACCGGGATGTCGTCAACCTTTTTAGCTATGTGGTGGAAACCGAGCGCCGGTTCTACCTGGCCAACCACGTGGACCTGCAGGCACGCTCCGCCGACGGCGAGGTGTACTTTGACCTGACACTCCAGGACGCGTGGGTGTGGGACGTCTACCGCACGGCCCGCTTTGTCAAAAACGTCCGGGTCATCACCTTCAAGGATGTCAACGTTGAGGAACTGATCAAGACGGACGACCTGCAGATCCCCAAGGACGGCCAGCTGGGCCCCCTCGGGTAGCTCCAGGCACCCGGGGAGGACGACGGCGGAACTCAGCTTCCGCCGTCGTCCTCCTTTTTTGCGGGCATGCCCCCTCCACAGGCGGTCCCGGCATCTCGGCCATCCACAAATTGCGCCGTCGCGCCCCATCGTGCGTGTTTGTTCGCCACGCTGGGAAGTGGAGGTAGCAATGAATGCAAAGGATGAACTGGGACGCGCGGGCGAACGGCTGGCAGCGGACTACCTGGAGGACACGGGGCTGCGCGTCATTGACAGCAACTGGCGCTGTCCGTCAGGGGAGATCGACCTGGTGGCCCTGGATGGCACGGAGCTGGTCATCGTGGAGGTCAAGACCCGCCGGTCGCTGCGGTACGGCGATCCGCTGGAGGCCCTGACTGCAGCCAAGGTGCGGCGGCTGCGCACCCTGGCCGTTAGCTGGGCCCGCGAACACCGGCACGTGATCGGGTCCCTGCGCATCGACGCCGTCGGGATCGTCATGGACGGCCGCGGCACGCCACGCATCGACCACCTCAAGGATGTGGAGTAGGTGGGCATGGGGCGGGCCCTCGCCGTGGCCCTGGTCGGACTGAACGGTCATGTCGTGGAGGTCGAGGCGGACATCGGCCAAACGCTCCCGGCCTTTGTCCTGCTCGGCCTGCCCGACGCCTCACTCAACGAGGCCCGGGAAAGGATCCGTTCGGCGGCACAAAATACCGGCATTCCGCTCTCCCGGCGCAAAATTACGGTAAACCTGATCCCGGCGTCGCTGCCCAAAAAGGGTTCCGGCTTCGACCTGGCCATCGTCATGGCCGCCCTGGATGCGGCGGGGGACGTGCGCCGGACGGGCGGCACCGTGTTCCTGGCCGAACTGGGCCTGGACGGCAGGCTGCGGCCCGTGCGCGGGGTCCTGCCGGCCGTGCTCGCGGCACACAGGGCCGGCTGCAGGGAATTTGTTGTGGCGGAGGCGAACCTTGCCGAGGCGCGCCTGGTGGCCGGCGCCAAAGTGCGCGGGTACGCCTCCCTGGCCCAGGTCGCAGCGGACTTCGAAGCCGATCCCCAGCACCTGGTGTTTGTGCAGGAAAACGTGGCCCCCGCACTGGACGGCGGGGAAGCCCAGGAGGGCGGCCCGGACCTGCGGGCCGCCGTGGACCTGTCCGAGGTGGCCGGCCAGTCCGAAGCCCGGATGGCCCTGGAAATCGCGGCCGCGGGCGGCCACCACCTGATGATGGTGGGCCCGCCGGGATCGGGAAAGACCATGCTGGCCGAACGCCTCCCCGGGTTGCTTCCCGAGCTCGACGACAGGGAAGCCATCGAAGTGACAGCCATCCACTCCCTCGACAGCGGCGGCCCGGGCATAGCTGCGCTGGTCAGGCGCCCGCCGTATGAGCGGCCGCACCATTCGGCCAGCATGGCGGCCATCATTGGCGGCGGCAGCGGCATTCCCCGGCCCGGTGCGGCGTCACGGGCCCACCAGGGCATCCTGTTTCTTGACGAGGCACCCGAATTCGACAAACGGGTCCTGGACGCCCTGAGGCAGCCGCTGGAGAGCGGGGAGCTGGTGCTGCACCGTTCCGCCGGCACGGCGGCCTACCCGGCACGCTTTCAGCTGGTCCTGGCCGCGAACCCCTGCCCTTGCGGGAAGGCGACGGGCAAGGGCATCGCCTGTGAGTGCACGGCCATGGCCCGCCGCCGCTACTTTGGCAGGCTTTCCGGCCCGCTGCTGGACCGGGTCGACATCCAGCTGCAGGTGCACCGAGTCCAGCTGTCCCAGCTGTCCGACGACGCGCCACGGGAGTCCACGGCCCAAGTGGCCGCCCGGGTGGCCGCCGCCCGGGACGTGCAGCGGGAAAGGCTCCGGCCATTTGGACTCCTCCACAATGCCGAGCTCACCGGAAGGATCCTGCGCGGCCCGCTTCGCCTGGCATCCAAGGACACCCAGTTCCTGGACCGGGCCATGGGGGCGGGCACCCTGACGGCGCGCGGCTACGACCGTGTCCTGCGCCTGGCCTGGACCGTGGCGGATCTGTCCGGGCGCACACAACCAAACGCTGACGACGTCGGCCTGGCGCTGACCCTGAGACAACGAGGAGAAGGATTGTGAACCATGAAAAGGAGCCTGCAACCGCCGTGGCCGGCGGCGTGCGGCTGGCACGGGCGGCGCTGACGCGGCTCATGGAGCCATCCGATCTTGCCGGAATGGCGTTGATCGCCGCGGCCGGCCCGGAGGAGGCACTTGCGTTCATCCGCGGCGGGGCGCCCTCCAGCCCCGTGCTGGAGGCGGAGATGACGGCACTGCTGTCGGAAGCGGGGACGGCACGCTGGCCGGGCCTCGCGGACGCCCTGGGACGGTGGCGCCCCCGGCTGCCCAGCCTGGCCCCCGAACGGGACATGGGCGTGATGGAGCGGCTCGGCGGAGGCCTGCTGATCCCCGAGGATCCGCAATGGCCCCCGGCCTTGGACGACCTCCAGCTCAACGCACCCATTGCCTTGTGGATGCGCGGGCAGCTGCCCCGCATCCCGGAGCAACGCCGGTGCATTGCCCTCGTCGGCTCGCGGGACAGCACAAGTTACGGCGCCAATGTCACGGGCGAGCTAGCCTCCTCCCTGGTGCAGCGCGGCTTTACCGTTGTCAGCGGCGGTGCCTACGGGATTGACGCCAACGCCCACCGGGGTGCACTGGCCGCCGCAGCAGGGGGTGGCGCGTCGCCCTCCACCCTGGCGGTCATGGCGGGCGGCCTGGACAGGTTCTACCCACCGGGCAATGAGGGGCTGCTGCGGGCCATTGCCGGGCAAGGAGCCCTGGTGGCCGAGGTTCCGCCGGGCACGAATCCCACCAGATACAGGTTCCTGCAACGCAACAGGCTCATCGCCGCGCTCTGCGAGGTGACAGTGGTGGTGGAGGCCCGCTGGCGGTCCGGAGCCCTGAACACTGCCCACCACGCCGAAGGGCTCAGCCGCAGCGTCGGTGCCGTCCCGGGATCGGTGTATTCGGCCAATTCGGCCGGCTGCCACCGGCTCCTGCGGGAAGGGGCTGCCGTCTGCGTGACGGATGCCGCCGAGATAGCCGAGCTGGCGGGATCGGCGGGGAACAACCTGGCATCAGAACCGGACGCCGCAACGGCCCTGCATGACGGCCTGGGGGTGGAGGACCTGCTTCTCCTGGATGCCCTCCCCTTGCGTTCGGCAACGTCCGCCGAGAAGCTCAGCGTCGTGGCCGGATTGGGAATGGCCACTGTGCTGGCCGGTCTCGGCCGGCTGGAACTCATGGGCCTTGCCCGGCGCGCCACCAACGGCTGGCAGCGCGGTGCCGACTGAACAGCAGCCGGGAAGGGGTTGTTAGTGTATTGCGCATGGACATCAGCATTGTGCAGGCGGACATCACCACCCTGGACGTGGACGCAATCGTCAATGCGGCCAATTCCAGCCTGCTGGGCGGCGGCGGCGTGGACGGGGCCATCCACGCGGCGGCCGGTCCGCAGCTGCTGGTCGAATGCCGGGAACTGCGCAGGACCCGGTATCCGGACGGCCTGCCGGCGGGGGAGGCCGCCGCCACCGGGGCAGGGCGGCTGCGGGCCAAATGGGTCATCCACACTGTAGGGCCGAACAGGTTCGCCGGAGAGGTGGACCGTGACGTGCTGGCCCGGTGCTTTGCCAATTCTGCCTTGCTCGCCGGCCGGCTCGGCGCACGGACAGTGGCGTTTCCGGCCATTGGCGGGGGCGTATATGGCTGGTCGCCCCAGGAAGTGGGTCAGGCAGCGCGGGACGGATTGGACGATGTCAGGTTGCAGGGCGTCCGGGATTCCCTGCAACTGCCCCCGGCCGTTATTCTGGTGGCGTTTTCGAGCCGGCTGGAGCAGGCGTTCCGGGAAGCATTTGACTGATCGACTGTTTTCTTGGGGGTGTTTCCTTGAAGTCGGCGGGGCAGCTTGCCCAGCCGGGACTATCAGCGGACAGTGGTGGTGTGGACCTAGAAGAACGCGCCCAGTTGCCGTCCGGGCTCTCCCATGCCGCGGACGGCTTTGCGCGGTACCTGTCCGCTGAAAGGGGCCGGTCGGAACACACTGTCCGGGCGTACCGGGGCGACATTGGCGCCCTGATGCTTCACGCCGTCGCCGAGGGAGTCACGTCGCTGGACCAGCTGGACCTTGCCTTGTTGCGCCGGTGGCTCGGCGACCAGAGCACCGCTGGATTGTCACGCTCCACGCTGGCCCGGCGGGCGGCCACTGTCCGCAGCTTCACGGCGTGGGCCGTCCGTGAGGAACTGCTTGAGCTGGATCCGGCCCTGCGCCTCAAGGCGCCCAAGCGTGACCATGCCCTGCCTGCCGTGCTGCAGCAGCAGCAAATAGGCCGGCTCATGGAGGGCCTGGAAACATCCGCCGCCGACGGGTCGCCTGCCGCCCTCCGCGACTTCGCCATGGTCGAACTGCTCTACGCCACGGGTGTCAGGGTGGGGGAGCTGGCGGGCGCGGACGTGGACGACCTGTCCGCCGAGCGCCGCATGCTGCGGGTGCTCGGCAAGGGCAGCAAGGAGCGGGTGGTGCCCTATGGCATCCCTGCGGCCCGGGCCGTGGGTGCCTGGCTGGCTTCGGGCCGCCCGGCCCTGGCCACGGACGCCAGCGGCCCGGCCCTCTTCCTGGGCGCGCGCGGAGGCCGGATTGACCAGCGCACCGTGCGCCGCGTCGTCGAACAGGCGCTGGGGCGCCTGGGCGACACCTCCGCAAGCGGGCCGCACACGCTGCGGCACTCAGCCGCCACGCATCTGCTCGACGGCGGCGCCGACCTGCGCGCCGTCCAGGAAATTCTCGGCCACAGTTCCCTCGCCACCACCCAGCTGTACACCCATGTCTCCGTGGACAGGCTCCGCGACGGCTACAAACAGGCCCACCCGAGGGCGTGACTCCCTTCGGCCGCTGGCTGCGGCGCTGCGGTGGCGCAACCGGGCAGGCTGGGGCACAATGGGAGGGAGGCCACGCCCCGCTTGGGAAATCAGGCGGTGCGGCCATCGTTTGTTATACACTTCGTCTCAGGCAATAGGGGAGGGCTGCAGCAGCTCCGCGCAACACAGGGTTTCATCCGTTAGAAGGTCGTTGGGGAAGACGCACCTACTGCAATGGAGGATGGAATGACTGTCAATTTGACGCGCGGTGTCTTGTTCGTGCACTCGGCTCCGGCTGTCATGTGCCCGCACATTGAGTCGTCCATCGCCGGCGTGATGGACCAGCGCACGGGATTGCAGTGGACTGCTCAGCCCGCTGCACCCAATGTGCTGCGCACGGAGTACGTGTGGCACGGCCCCGCCGGCACTGGCGCGCGCCTTGCGTCCGCCCTACGCGGCTGGGCCAATGTCCGCTACGAGGTCACCGAGGAGCCCAGCGCGGGAGTGGACGGATCCCGCTGGTCGCACACCCCGGAACTGGGCATCTTCCATGCCGTCACCGACGTCCACGGCAACATCATGGTCTCCGAAGACCGCATCCGCTACGCCTACGAGGCCGGCAAGGGCGTGCCCTCCGCCGTCTACCAGGAACTCTCGCTGGCCCTTGGTGAAGCCTGGGACGAGGAACTCGAGCCGTTCCGCCACGCTGCGGCAG
>NZ_JAJLOZ010000102.1:0-12743 GCF_025548615.1 Arthrobacter sp. A2-55
GGCGGCGGGTCACCTTCCGCATGGAAGGTAACCCGCCGCCGTCGGCCGTTGGGAGAGAAGCCGCGCGACCCGCTGGCTACCCCGGGAAGCACGAAAGGTGAGGGAGGATCCCCCTAAACACCCCGAAACGTGAGGGAGAATCCCCCAAAACACCACAAAAGGTGAGGGAGGGTCTTATGTGGGGCTAGACGCCTAGGTAGGCCTCCTTGATGGCCGGATTCGCCAGCAGCTCCTTGCCGGTGCCGCTGTGCGTGATCTCCCCGGTCTCCAACACAAAGGCACGGTGTGCCCGGGCCAGCGCCTGGTTGGCGTTCTGTTCCACGAGCAGCACCGTGGTGCCCTGGCTGTTGATCTCGGTGATGATCTTAAAGATCTGCCGGATGAACTGCGGGGCCAGCCCCATGGAGGGCTCGTCCAGCAGCAGCAGCTTGGGACGGGACATCAGTGCGCGGCCAATGGCAAGCATCTGCTGCTCGCCGCCGCTCATGGTGCCGCCGAACTGCTTCTCGCGCTCCTTCAGGCGAGGGAAGAGCGTGAACACGCGGTCCAGGTCCTCGCTGACACCGCTGCGGTCCTTGCGGCCGAAGGTCCCCATGTCCAGGTTCTCCAGGACCGTCATGGCGGGGAAGATCCCGCGCCCTTCAGGGGCCTGTGAGATTCCCTGCACCACGCGGATGTGGGCCTTCATCTTGGTAATGTCCTGCCCCATGAAGGAAATGGAACCGCCCGAAGGGTTCAGCAGCCCGGAAATGGTCTTCATGGTGGTGGTTTTCCCGGCACCGTTGGCCCCGATCAGGGAAACAATTTCCCCTTCCTCCACCGTGAAGGACATCTCCTTGATGGCCTGGATCCGCCCGTAGTGCACGGAAATGTTTTTCAGCTCAAGCAAAGTCATCTTCGGGCTCCCCTAGGTAAGCGGAAATGACCTTCGGGTCTTCCCTGATCACGGATGGCACATTGTCGGCAATCTTCTTCCCGAATTCCAGCACCACAATCCTGTCGGTCACCCCCATGACCAGTTTCATGTCGTGCTCGATGAGCAGCACAGTGTAGCCGTCGTCGCGGATGGTGCGGATGAGCTGCATGAGCTCTTCCTTTTCCGCAGGGTTGAAGCCGGCCGCGGGCTCGTCCAGGCACAGCACCTTGGGGTCCGTCGCGAGGGCGCGGGCAATCTCCAGGCGGCGCTGGCTGCCGTACGGCAGGTGCCGGGACAGCGTGGCTGCCTGGTCGGCAATGCCCACAAATTCCAGCAGCGCCATGCCCCGCTCGATGGCGGACTTTTCCTCCCGGGTGTGCCGCGGCAGGCGCAGCAGGGCCCCGATCACGGACGTCTTGTGCCGGGCGTCCAGGCCCACCACCACATTTTCCAGCGCCGTCATCTCGCCAAAAAGGCGGATGTTCTGGAAGGTGCGGGCCAGTCCGGCACGGGTGATCTTGTGCTGCTTGACCCCGTTGAGCACCCGCCCCTCCAGCAGCACCTGGCCGCTGGTGGGCTTGTATACCCCTGTCATGGCGTTGAAGCAGGTGGTCTTGCCGGCGCCGTTGGGGCCGATCAACCCCAGAATTTCCCCGCGCTTGATGGTAAAGCTGATGTCGTCCAGCGCCAGCAGGCCGCCGAACCTCATGGTGAGGTTCTTCACCTCGACCAGGTCGTCGCCCACCTTGACGGCGATGTCGCGTTCCGGTGCCGCGGCTTCCGCCACTACGGTGTCGACCCCGGCAATGTCGACGTCGGCATGCCGGCCGCTCGTTTCGTTTGACTCGCTCACAGTGACGCCTCCTTCCCGGGCGCGGCCTTGGCCTTGGCGGACTTGGCGTCCGTGCGGGCCTTTACCTCGTTGTAGGCGTGTCTGCCATAGGCCAAAAGTTGCTGTCGCGCGGCAAGCAGGCCGTGCGACCTGAAGATCATGATCAGGCACAGCGCCAGGCCAAAGATCAGGTACTTGTAGTCGGCGATTGCGGTGAAGCGCAGCGGAATGTAGGCCACCAGGGCCCCGCCCAGAATGGCGCCAACCTTGTTGCCTGCCCCGCCCAGCACCACCGCGGCGACGAACAGGACGGAAGTGACGACGTCGAACTTCTGGTTGTTCACGAAGCCGACCTGCCCGGACATGAGCGCGCCTGACATGCCGCCGATGCCCGCGCCGATCGCGAAGGCCCAGACCTTGTACTTGAAGGTGGGAACGCCCATTGTCTCGGCGGCGTCCTCATCCTCGCGGATGGCGATCCAGTTACGGCCCACGCGGCTGCGTTCCAGGTTGCCCGCCAACAGCAGCACAATGATCAATATTGTCAGTGTGAGCCAATACCAGGGGGTTCCGTTGGAGTTGGCAAAGATTGGCACCCCGTGGGCGTCCAATCCCGGCGGATGGCCCAGGTTTTGGAAGCCGACCTGGCCCTTCATGGCCGGGATGATGGTGGCCAGGATGCGCACGATCTCACCGAAGCCGAGGGTGACGATTGCCAGGTAGTCCCCGCGCAGTCGCAGCGTTGGCACACCGAGCAGCACGCCGAAGAACATGGTCACCGCCATGGCCACCGGAATGGTCCACAGGTACGGAATCTTCAGGAACGTGGAGTCGGGACTGGTGAGCATGGCCGCCACATAGGAGCCGACGGCGAAGAAGGCGATGTAGCCCAGGTCCAGCAGGCCTGCGTAGCCGATCACCACGTTCAGGCCCACGGCCACCAGCGCCCAGACAGCCATGGTCTGGCAGGCGAGCGGGAAGTCGTTGCCTGGTTCGGTGGAAATCAGCGGCGGGTTGATGACCGGCAGCAAATAGGCCAGGACCACCACGATGATGAGCACCGCCCATTGCTTCTGGCGCGGCAGCTCCTGCCATTTCTCGCCCAGGCCGCCAAACCAGCCCTTGCGGCGGACTGCGGCACTGGAGCCGGGCGGCGTGCCGACAGCTTCTCGGTCCTCCGCAGCCTGATCTGCCTTGGCGGTGTGGAGTGGTGTGGGTCCGTCTACCATGCTCATGCCCTGCTCCTTCCCAGAGAGGTGCCCAGGATGCCTTCGGGCCGCAGCAGCAGCACCAGCACCAGCACCACAAAGGCGACGACGTCGGTCCACTGGGAGTTGCCCAGCAGGATTTGCCCGTAGTTGCCGATCAGCCCGAGCAGCAGGCCGCCCAGCAGCGCGCCGCGGACGTTGCCGATGCCACCCAGCACAGCTGCGGCAAAAGCCTTGATGCCGAGGATGAACCCGCCGTTGTACTGCACGCCGGAGGGGATCTTCATGACATAGAACAATGCCGCCGCGCCGGCCAGGATGCCGCCGATCACGAACGTGGTGATGATGATCTTTTCCTTGTTGACGCCCATCAGCGTTGCCGTGTCAGGGTCCTGCGCAACGGCGCGGATGCCGCGCCCCGTGCGGGACTTGCTGATGAAGCGCTCGGTGACAACCATCATGATGACGGCTGCAATGACAATGAGCAGCTGCTGCGAGTCAACGATCGTGCCGAAGACGTCAAATATGGGGGTCGGCTTGAACATGGTCAAGGCCTGCTCCGGCACGGGTCCGCGGACCAGGAAGATCGTGTACTGGATGGTGAAGGACGCGCCGATGGCCGTGATCAAAAAGACCAGGCGGGGCGCGTTGCGTTTGCGCAGCGGTTTATAGGCCAGCCGCTCGAGCACGAACGCGGTAAGGGCGGAGGCGCAAACGGCCACAATCAGCGCCAGCAGCAGGTTGACGACGATCGACCCGAGCGAGAGGTTGGGTGCGGACGGCCCGAACCCCAGAAAGCTGAGGGTGAACCAGACGCCGTAGCAGCCCATGATGAACACTTCGGAGTGGGCAAAGTTGATGAGGTTCAGCACGCCGTAGACGAGGGTGTAGCCCAGGGCCACCAGCGCGTAGATGGAGCCGAAGGTCAGCCCGTCAAAGGTGGCGCTCCAAAAGTTCTGCATCAGCGACGGAATGTCGAAGGTGATCCAGGAATTGTCGTCAGTGGACAGGGCGGGTAGGACGGTTAGGAGGGTGGGAATCATGCGGACATCCTGATCTTGGCAGCGCCCACGGCATCGGATGGGCCGGCCGCTGCCGGTAGGGAGAACGGGATAAGGTGGCACGCAAAGGCTGTGGGCCGGAGATCCCCCGTCCCACAGCCTTGTGCGCCCGAATTACTGGCCGATGGCGCCGATCGGAACGATCTTGCCGTTCTCAACCTTGTAGCCGTAAACAGTCGGGGCCTGGAGCTCGCCCTTGTCGTCCCACTTGTAGTGCTTGCTCAGTCCGTCCTTGTCGTAGGTCTTGACCCAGTTCACGAGCTTGGCCCGGTCCTGGTTGCCGGCGTCAATGCCCGCCAGCAGCACGGTGGCGGCGTCGTAACCCTCAATGGAGTACGTGCCGGGTTCGGCGTTGGCCAGAGCCTTGTACGCGGATTCAAACGTCGGGATGAGCTCGCCCGGGATGCAGGGGCAGGTGAAGAAGGCGTTGGCCGAGGCCGAGCCTGCCTGCTTGATGAACTGGTCATCCTTCAGGCCATCCGGGCCGACGAACGTTCCGGTGAAGCCCTTCGCCACCAGCTGCTGGTCGAAGGGGGCGCCCTCGGCGTAGTAGCCGGAGTAGAAGACGGCGTCGGCCTTGGCGTTCATGATCTTGGAGATCGTGACCGAGAAGTCCTTCTGGCCCGTGGTGACCTTGTCGGTGCCGATCAGCGCCGAACCGAGGCCGTCCGAGGTGGTCTTGCCCAGGCCGATCCCGTAATCCGAGTCATCCTGAACAACGTAGACCTTCTTGGCGCCGAGCTTGCCGGTCATGAACTTCGCGGCCGCAGGACCCTGCACGGCGTCGTTGCCCAGGCCACGGAAGAACGTCTTCCAGCCGTTGGTGGTCAGCGTCGGGTTCGTCGCCGCAGGGGTGATGTGGACCAGGCCCTGCTGTTCGAAAATGTTGCCGGTTGCCTTGGACTCGCCGGAGAACGGCAGGCCCACGACGCCGATGATGTCGGCTTCCTTGGTGGCCTGGGTGACCGGGCCGGTGGCCTTGTTCGGGTCGCCTTCAGTGTCAAACTTCTTGAACTGCACCTGGCAGCCGGCGTTGGCCTTGTTGTGCTGGTTGATGGCCAGCTGGATGCCGTTGAAGATGTTGATGCCGAGCTGGGCATTTGCGCCTGTTTCGGCACCGATGTACGCCAGCGTGGTGGTGGAGGGGCAGGTGGCCTTGCCGTTGCCTGCGGGGAGCACCGCATCCTTCGGCGTTTCGATGGAGGTCAGGGCCGGGATGTTGACGGTGGTGGAACCTCCACCGCTTCCCGACGTGCTGCCGCCTGGAGTGGCAGCTTGGTTTGCACAACCACCGAGCAGCATGCCAAGGGTGGCGGCTGCGGCCAGCGTGGTCATAACTTTCTTACGGTACATAGATTCGCCTTCCAGACTATGTCGCAAGGGCCGGCGGACGTCGTCGTCCTACCGGGATCCTTACTCTTCACGACATCAGACACTACCCCCCAAATGTGGTGCAAGACACATTTGCTCATAAAGATCTGATAACGGAAGGTTTTTTGCGCCGAAAGGCACGACGGCGGCGCCCGGGGACAATAAAAAGCCCGCCTCCTGTGGGAGGCGGGCTTTTCTTGCGGCGCAGGCCCGCGGGCGGGCTTTTTTTGGGGCCGGAGCCTAGCTCAGGGTGTCGATGGCCTTGTTCAGCGTGGCCGAGGGGCGCATGACGGCGACAACCTTGGCCGGGTCCGTGCGGTAGTAGCCGCCCAGGTCCACCGGGGAGCCCTGCACGGCCAGCAGCTCGGCGACGATGGTGTCCTCATTGTCGGTCAGGTCCGCGGCGACGGCTGCGAACGCGGCGGCCAGGTCGGCGTCGTCGGTCTGGGCCGAAAGTTCCTGGGCCCAGAACTTGGCCAGGTGGAAGTGGCTGCCGCGGTTGTCAATTTCGCCCACCTTGCGCTTCGGGGACTTGTTCTGCAGCAGGAACGTGCCGGTGGCGCGGTCCAGGGTGTCGGCCAGGATCTGTGCCCGGGCATTGCCCTTGGAGACGGCCAGGTGCTCAAAGCTGACGGCCAGGGCCAGGAATTCGCCCAGGCTGTCCCAGCGCAGGTGGTTTTCCTTCACGAGCTGCTGGATGTGCTTCGGGGCGGAGCCGCCGGCGCCGGTTTCAAAGAGCCCGCCGCCCGCGATGAGGGGGACGATGGAGAGCATCTTGGCGCTGGTGCCCAGTTCCAGGATCGGGAACAGGTCCGTGAGGTAGTCGCGGAGCACATTGCCGGTGACGGAGATGGTGTCTTCACCGCGGCGGATGCGTTCGAAGCTGAACGCCGTGGCCTCCTCCGGGGTCATGATCCGGATGTCCAGGCCCTCGGTGTCGTGGTCCTTGAGGTACTCGTTGACCTTTTCGATCAGCCGGGAGTCGTGCGCGCGGCTCGGGTCCAGCCAGAACACGGCGGGGGTGGCGGAGGCGCGGGCGCGGGTGACGGCCAGCTTGACCCAGTCGCGGACGGGGATGTCCTTGACCTGGCAGGCACGCCAGATGTCGCCCGGGGCCACGTCGTGGGAGATCAGCACCTCGCCGGCGGTGTTGACGATCTGGACGCTGCCGGCTTCATCGAGAATGAAGGTCTTGTCGTGGCTGCCATACTCTTCGGCGGCCTGGGCCATGAGCCCCACGTTGGGCACGGTGCCCATGGTCACGGGATCCAGGGCGCCGTTGTTGCGGCAGTCGTCAATGGCCACCTGGTACACGCCGGCGTAGCTGCTGTCCGGCAGCACGGCCAGGGTGTCGTGCTCCTTGCCGTCGGCGCCCCACATGTGGCCGGAGGAGCGGATCATGGCGGGCATGGAGGCATCCACAATCACGTCGGAAGGGACGTGCAGGTTGGTGATCCCCTTGTCGGAATCGACCATGGCCAGGGCGGGGCCGTCGTCGTATCCCTTCTTGATGGCAGCCTGGACGCCCTCGCGGACATCGGCCGGCAGCGCGTCCAGGCCGTTGAGGATGGAGGCGAGGCCGTTGGCGGGGCTCAGGCCGGCCTTGGCCAGCGCATCGCCGTAGTTGGCGAAGAGCTCGGGGAAGTAGGCCTTGACCACGTGGCCGAAGATGACGGGGTCGGAGACCTTCATCATGGTGGCCTTCAGGTGCGCGGAGAACAGGACGCCCTCCTCCTTGGCGCGGGCCACCTGGGCGGCCAGGAATTCGTCCAGGGCGGCGGCGCGCATCACGGTGCCGTCCACGATCTCCCCGGCCAGGACGGGGAAGGCGTCCTTGAGGACGGTGGCGGTGCCGTCGGCGGCCACGAACTGGATCTTGATTTTGTCATCGGCCGGGATGACCACCGACTTCTCGTTGTGGCGGAAGTCGCCCGTGGACATGGTGGCCACGTTGGTCTTGGAGTCCTTGGACCAGGCACCCATGCTGTGCGGGTTCTGGCGGGCGTAGTTCTTCACGGACAGGGGCGCGCGGCGGTCCGAGTTGCCTTCGCGCAGCACCGGGTTCACGGCGCTGCCCTTGATCTTGTCGTAGCGGGCGCGGACGTCCTTTTCCTCATCCGTGGAGGGGTCGTCCGGGTAGTCCGGGAGGGCGTAGCCCTGGCCCTGGAGCTCGGCGATGGCGGCCTTGAGCTGCGGGATGGAGGCGCTGATGTTCGGCAGCTTGATGATGTTGGCGTCGGGGTCCTTGGCCAGGGCGCCCAGCTCGGCCAGGGCGTCTTCAATGCGCTGGTCCTCGGCCAGGTAGTCGCCGAATACAGCAATGATGCGACCGGAGAGTGAAATGTCGCGGGTTTCGACGTCAACGCCGGCAGTCGAGGCGAAGGCCTGGACGATGGGCAGGAGTGAATACGTGGCCAGCATGGGCGCTTCGTCGGTATGGGTGTAGATGATTTTAGCCATGGGTTGAGGCGTCTCCTGTAAAAATCAGGTGCTTAAAAGCGAATCTGGTGAGATTTCTATCCCCTCCAACTTACCCGAGGGAGCGCCCCAGCCCGCTATCGGCCGCCGTGCGGGCGCTATTATGACCCACTGCGGCCCGTCCGCCAAAAGCTGTCCGGCACGTTTCCTTGGCACGGGCCCGGGGGTGGTTGTTGCCATGCGCCCCCGGTGCGCCCCCGGCGTTTGGCATTGTCCACCCCCGAACGCTCTTAAAGCACGACGGCGGCGGGGCACCTCCCGCTGGAAGGTGCCCCGCCGCCGTCGTTCTCCAATTAGTGGAAGAAGTGGCGCGCGCCGGTGAAGTACATGGTCACGCCGGCCTTGTTGGCGGCCGCGATGACTTCCTCGTCGCGGACTGAGCCGCCAGGCTGGACCACCGCGCGCACACCGGCGTCGAGCAGGATTTCCAGGCCGTCGGCGAAGGGGAAGAACGCGTCGGAGGCGGCCACGGCACCCACGGAGCGCTGTTCGGAAACAGCACCGGGGCCGGCCGCCCCGCCGGCGCCGTCCACGTCGGATTCAACCGAAACGCCCAGCGTGTTGGCGCGGTCCACGGCCAGCTTGCAGGAGTCAACCCGGTTGACCTGGCCCATGCCGATGCCCACCGTGGCGCCGTTGTGGGCCAGCAGGATGGCGTTGGACTTGGCGGCCCGCACGGCCGTCCACGCAAACGCGAGGTCCGCGAGGGTGGCGTCGTCGGCGGCGGGGCCTGCGGCGAGGGTCCAGTTGGCGGGATTGTCGCCGTCGGCGTTGATCTTGTCAGCCATCTGCACCAGCATGCCGCCGGAGACCTGGCGGACCTCGGCCGGGTAGCGGTCGTAGCCCTCGGGCAGCGCCAGTAGGCGGATGTTCTTCTTCTTGGACAAGATTTCCACGGCTTCGGGCTCAAAGTCGGGGGCGATGACCACCTCGGTGAAAATGCCCTTCACCGTCTCCGCCATCGCCTTGGTGACGGTGCGGTTGGCCGCGATCACGCCGCCAAAGGCAGAGAGGGGGTCGCAGGCGTGGGCCTTGGCGTGCGCGTCCGCGATGGGATCCGCGGCGTCCGGGGAGCCCACGGCCACACCGCAGGGATTGGCGTGCTTGACCACTGCCACGGCCGGTCCGGCGAAGTCGAACGCTGCGCGGAGGGCGGCGTCGGCGTCGACAAAGTTGTTGTAGCTCATGGCCTTGCCGTGGAGCTGGTCTGCCTGGGCGATGCCGGCCGGGGCCGCCTTGTCCACGTAGAGGGCCGCCTGCTGGTGCGGGTTTTCGCCGTAGCGCAGCACCTCGGAACGCTCCAGCGAGTAGCTGGCGTAGGCGGGCCAGTCAATGGCGCCGTCGCCGTCCTCATCCAGGAACTGGGCGGACGTCCAGGCGGCCACGGCGTTGTCATACGCGGCCGTGTGGGCAAAGGCTGCCGCGGCCAGGCGCTGGCGGGCCACCAGCGTGAACCCGCCTTCCGCTGCGGCCAGCACGACGTCGGCATACTTGGCCGGATCCACCACCACGGCCACCGACGGGTGGTTCTTGGCGGCTGCGCGCACCATCGAGGGGCCGCCAATGTCGATCTGCTCAACCACGGCGTCCTGCCCGGCGCCGGACTTCACGGTGTCCACGAAGGGGTAGAGGTTCACCACCACCAGGTCGAAGGGCTCAATGTTCATTTCGGCCAGCTGGCGGACGTGGTCCGGCAGGCGGCGGTCGGCCAGGATCCCGGCGTGGACCAGCGGGTGCAGGGTCTTCACGCGGCCGTCAAGGCATTCCGGGAAGCCTGTGACTTCGGAAACTTCCGTCACGGGGACGCCCGCCGCGGCGATCCTGGCCGCGGTGGAACCCGTGGAAACAATGGCGACGCCAGCGGCGTGCAAGCCCGTGGCCAGCTCCTCCAAACCGGTTTTGTCGTAGACCGAGATGAGGGCCCGGCGGATGGGAACACGATTAAGGCGTGAGCTGGTCACAGAAATTCTCCAGGGGTTGGTCGATGATGGCGACACCTCAAGTTTATGCCACTACCACTAGGTAGGCTGTCAGGCATGACGTCCCGTGAGCTGCCCCACTCCCCCGCGCCCGAATCCAGCCCCGATGCCGCCGAGGGTGTTGGATTTTCCGGGGCCGCAGCCGGGGCTGAAGCCGGGGCTGCCGCCGGGGCCTCAGCCGGGGCTTCCCCGGAGCTGTCCCGCCTGGTCAACTCCGTCATCTGGCCCGGTTTTGTCGGCACCACGGTCCCGGCCTGGCTCGATGCGGCCCTGCGCAACGGCCTGGCGGGCGTGGTGTATTTCAGCCACAACATCGATCCCGACGTCCCCGGACAGGTGGCGGCACTCTCTGCCGCAATCCGGGAAGCCAACCCGTCCGCCGTCGTCGGCGTTGACGAGGAAGGCGGAAACGTGACCCGGCTGCAGTCCCGGGACGGCTCCACCGTACCCGGCGCCGCGGTGCTGGGGGCGCTGGACGATGCGGCCGTCACGGAAGCCGCGGGCCGGGCCATTGGGCGGTTGTGCCGGGAGGCCGGCGTGAACCTGGCCATCGCACCGGTGGCGGACGTCAACACGAACCCGCTGAACCCGGTGATCGGAGTGCGGGCGTTTGGTGCCACCACGGACCTGGTCAGCAAACACACCGCGGCGGCCGTGGCCGGCATCCAGTCAGTGGGCGTGGGCGCGTGTGCCAAGCATTTTCCGGGGCACGGGGACACGGTGGCGGACTCGCACATGGATGTGGCCCGCGTGGACCTGACCCTGGCTCAGCTGCGCCGGGACCACCTGCCGCCATTCCAGGCCGCCGTGGATGCCGGTGTGGCCGCCGTCATGACGGCGCACATCATTGTGCCGGAGCTGGGCGAGGCGCCCTCCACGCTGAATCCGCGGGCGGCGGCCCTGCTCCGCGGGATGGGGTTCAACGGGCTGCTGGTCACCGACGCCCTGGACATGGCCGCCGTCCGTGCCACCGTGGGCCCGGGCGAAGGGGCGGTGCTGGCGCTGCTGGCGGGCTCAGACCTGCTCTGCGTGGGCAACCCGCTCAATGCCTACACCACGGGGCGTGACGACCAATCGTGCTACCTCGAGGTGCATTCCGCGCTGATGTCGGCGGTTTCCTCCGGCCGGCTGCCGGTTTCCGTGCTGCAGGGCGCGGCGGCGCGGGTCGCTGCGTTTGCCCAATGGTCGACGGCGGCTGCCCGGGCGGGGAGCGCCGCGGCCGACGGCGGCAACGCGTCCGACGGCGGCAACGCGTCCGACGGCGGCAACGCGTCCGACGGCGGCAAGGCGTCCGACGGCAACGCGTCCGCCGGCTCCAACGTGGACGTGGACTCCCCCGACTGGATCGCTGTGGCCGCCAAGGCATGCCAAGTGGACCAGGGCGCCGGGACGTTGCCGCTGCCGGACGCCGTCGTCACCCTGGTTGATGCCCGCACGGGCCACAACATGGCGGCCGGACCCACGGACAACTTCCTCGCCGCGGCCCTTCTGGACCATTTCCAGGTGAACGCACTCTCCGCGTCCTCGCTGAATGCGGAGAACCTGTCCGACCTGGTGAGCACGGAGGAATCACTGGGCGAACCGGTGCTGGTGCTGGTGGATTCGCTGATGTCCCACGACCAGCAGGCCACCCTGGCACAGGTGGCCTCCGTGGCCCCGCACGCCATCTGCATCAACGCCGGGCTGGTCCCGGCCAGCCGCAAGGCCTCCGGCACGGCGCTGACCACCATCCACTGCCACGGCTTCAGCCAGGTGACCGCCCAAGCCGTCACCACCCTCCTCACCCTCTCCCAACTGTGAGTCAGAAACTGCACCGAAACTCGTCGAAATGTCCATTTTTCATGCAGTTTCTGACTCACAGTTCCCTACCCGGCGGAGGCTGTGGATAACTTAAACGGAATCCGCCCAAAATTGCCATCATGGTCACATGTTCACCCGCGCCGGGTTCCCGGACCGACTTCAATCCGGACCCTTTACTCTCGACACGGCCAAAGACTGCCTGGTGAGGCCCGGCCGGCTGCGCCACAAGGAAATCGTGCGGATCAGCCGCGGCATCAAGAGCCTCGATGACGCTGATGTTCCTTTGGCGCTTCTCACCCGGCCATTCACCCAGGTCACCGGATATTCCGCTGCATCCCACGCCACGGCGTTTGCCATCTGGGAACTTCCAGGGTTCCTCCCCGTCCGGAATGACACCCTCATTCACATTTCCCGCCAGTTCCCACACAACATTCCCCGCCGCCACGGCGTGGAAGGCCACCGAACCAAATTCCGGGACGATGAAGTGGAATGTCTCGACGGCCTGTGGATCACCACCCGGGTAAGGACGTGGCTGGACTGTGCCCGCCGAATGACAGTCGATGAGCTGGTGGTGGTCGCGGACCACTTGATCCGCATTCCGCGGCCCGAGTTCGAAGGCCGCTCCGAGGCCTACGCCACTTTGGCTGAACTGTCCCAAATGTTGGAGCGGAACAAGGGCACACCTGGCATACAAAAAGCCCGTGCCGCACTTACGCTTGCGAGAGTCGGGTCCGATTCAGCGCCTGAAACACGTCTCCGGCTCGCCGTTGTCTATGCTGGCCTTCCGGAACCGGACATCAACAAGAACATACCGCTGGCCGACGGGAAGTCACGCCAGCCGGACCAGTCCTACCCCGAGTATCGGGTCGCGGTGGAGTACGACGGCGGCACACACGCCGACCCCGACCAGGTCATTCGCGACATCAGGCGCCAGGAGGACTTTGCGGCGGCCGGATGGACCGAGGTGCGGATCGCGAAGAACCACATGACGGACGACGCCCGCGCCGCCGTCCGGAAGATTCGTTCGGCGTTGTTCAGTCGCGGCTGGCGTCCGCAAAACTAGGTGTCAGAAACTGCTCGAAAAGACGCCAAATCGGC
>NZ_JAJLOZ010000103.1:0-12152 GCF_025548615.1 Arthrobacter sp. A2-55
ACGTGGCTGCAACGTTGCCGTGCGTACGCTTCTGGGCAAGGACATCGAGGTCCCCCACCGCAGAAGGAGTTTAGGCAAATGACTGTTTATGCACAGCCCGGCACCCAGGGTTCGCCGGTTACGTTCAAGGACCGCTACGAGAACTGGATCGGCGGCGAATGGGTGGCCCCCGTGAAGGGCGAATACTTCGAGAACATCACCCCCGTCACAGGCCGCGTCTTCTGCGAGGTGGCCCGCGGCACGGCGGAGGACATCGAGCTGGCCCTGGACGCCGCGCACAAGGTGGCCCCGAGCTGGGGCGCCACCTCGGCCACGGAGCGCGCCGCCGTGCTCAACAGGATTGCCGACAGGATCGACGAAAACGTGGAGCTCCTGGCCGTCGCTGAAACCTGGGACAACGGCAAGGCCGTCCGCGAAACCCTCAACGCCGACATCCCCCTCGCGGCGGACCACTTCCGCTACTTCGCCTCCGTGGTCCGCGCCCAGGAGGGCCGCCTGACCCAGCTCGACGACAACACCACGGCGTACCACTACCACGAGCCTCTCGGCGTGGTGGGCCAGATCATCCCGTGGAACTTCCCCATCCTGATGGCCGTGTGGAAGCTGGCGCCGGCACTCGCGGCGGGGAACGCCGTCGTGCTTAAACCGGCGGAACAGACACCCGCCTCCATCCTGGTGCTCATGGAACTCATCGGCGATCTCCTGCCGGCCGGCGTGGTGAATGTGGTGAATGGCTTCGGCGTGGAAGCCGGCAAGCCGCTGGCCTCCTCCAAGCGCATCCGCAAGATCGCGTTCACCGGCGAGACCTCCACGGGCCGGCTCATCAGCCAGTACGCCAGCCAGAACCTGATCCCGGTCACGCTGGAGCTCGGCGGCAAGAGCCCGAACATCTTCTTCAGCGATGTCGCCGAGAAGAACGATTCCTTCTACGACAAGGCACTGGAGGGCTTCACGCTCTACGCCTTCAACCAGGGCGAAGTCTGCACCTGCCCGTCGCGTGCACTGGTCCAGGAATCCATTTACGAATCCTTCATGGCCGACGCCGTGGCCCGCACCGAGGCGATAATCCAGGGCAACCCGCTGGACACCGACACTCAGATCGGCGCGCAGGCCTCCAACGACCAGCTCGAGAAGATCCTCTCCTACATGGACATTGGCCGGCAGGAGGGGGCCAAGGTCCTCACGGGCGGCGAGCGCAACATCCTCCCCGGGGACCTGGCCGGCGGCTATTACGTCAAGCCCACCATTTTCGAGGGCACCAACGACATGCGCATCTTCCAGGAGGAGATCTTCGGCCCCGTCCTGGCGGTGACGCGCTTTGGCGACTACGCGGACGCCATGCACATCGCCAACGACACCCTCTACGGCCTCGGCGCCGGCGTCTGGTCCCGCAACGGCAACACGGCCTACCGTGCCGGCCGCGAAATCCAGGCCGGCCGCGTGTGGGTCAACAACTACCACGCCTACCCCGCGGGCGCAGCGTTTGGCGGGTACAAGTCCTCCGGCATCGGGCGCGAAAACCACGCCATGATGCTGGACCACTACCAGCAGACCAAGAACCTGCTGGTCAGCTACAGCGAAGACAAGCTCGGCTTCTTCTAAACGCGGCAGGCCCAGCGCCCAGGCCGCAGGCACGACGCCGGGCACCCGCCTTGGGTGCCCGGCCCACCCCCGCATGCACGCACGCCGGACCCTTCCTCACTTTTCGCGGTGTTACGGCGGACCCTCCCTCACTTTCCGCGGTATTTCGGCGGACCCTCCCTCATCAAAAAAACTGACAGCACAACCTTCACGAAGGAGCATTCCCATGGCAACAATGCAAGCAGCAGTTGTAAACCATTTCGGCACGGCCCTCAGCGTTGAGGAGTACCCGCTGCCCACCCCCGGCCCCGGCCAGGCCCTGGTCAAGCTCATTTCCACCGGTGTCTGCCACACGGACCTCCACGCGGCAGAGGGCGACTGGCCGCTCAAGCCCAGCCCGCCCTTTGTCCCCGGCCACGAAGGCGTGGGCGAAGTGGTGGCACTTGGCGAGGGCGTCACGTCCTTGGCAGTCGGCGACAGAGTGGGCAACGCCTGGCTCTGGACGGCGTGCGGCGACTGCCAGTACTGCCGCACCGGCTGGGAAACCCTGTGCGAGGCGCAGGAGTGCGGCGGCTACACCGTGGACGGCTCCTTTGGCGAATACATGCTGGTGGACGCCGACTTTGCCCCGCGCATCCCGGAGGGCGCAGATCCCGTCGAGGTGGCACCCGTGCTGTGCGCCGGCGTCACCGTTTACAAGGGCCTGAAGATGACGGAAGCCCGCCCTGGCCAGTGGGTCGCCATCTCCGGAATCGGCGGGCTGGGGCACATCGCCGTCCAGTACGCCGTGGCCCTGGGCCTGCGCGTGGCCGCCGTGGACATTGCCGACGACAAGCTGGCCCTGGCCCGCAAGCACGGTGCCGAAATCACGGTCAACGCGCTGAATGAGGATCCGGTGGAGGCCATCCAGCGCCAGACCGGCGGCGTCCACGGCGTGCTGGTCACGGCCGTGCACCCTGCGGCGTTCGGCCAGGCGATCGGCATGACGCGCCGCGGCGGAACCATCGTGTTCAACGGGCTTCCCCCGGGCGACTTCCCTGCTCCCATTTTTGATGTGGTGCTCAAGGGCCTGACCATCAGGGGCTCAATCGTGGGCACCCGGCAAGACATGAAGGAGGCCCTGGACTTTTACGCCCGCGGTCTGATCCACCCCACGGTGACCACCCGCAGCCTCCACGAGATCAACGACGTGCTGGACGAGATGCGGGCGGGCAAAATCGACGGCCGCGTGGTGATCAAGTACTGAGACACACCAACAGCCCGGGATGCCGACTCGGACATATGAGGCCAATATATCGGGATCCCCAGTCCGTTTCGGCATCCGCGTGGGAGAACTGTCGGCTCAACCACCGCATGACAATCCCAAGCGACAAGGAGCAGTTCAATGGCAAACCCCACGGAAGTCCTGGATTCAGCAGCCACCATTCCGGGCGAAACATTGTCCCGCGTGGCCTTGAGCCCGCAGGCCGTTGCCCTGCTGCAAAAACTGTGGGGCCGGCACGGGGCGCTGATGTTCCACCAGTCGGGCGGCTGCTGCGACGGCTCGTCACCCATGTGCTATCCGCAGGGGGAGTTCATCACCGCCGAGGCGGACGTGCTGCTGGGATTGTTTGACCTCCCCGGCTGCGGCCCCTTGGAGTTCTGGATGTCACGGGAGCAGTTCAACTACTGGTCACACACGCACCTGACCGTTGACGTGGTCCAGGGACGCGGCAGCGGATTTTCCGTCGAGGCCCCGGAGGGCGTGCGCTTCCTGATCCGCTCCCGGCTGGTGGAGGGCTTCAGGCCCGTCGGCGGCTGAGTCCGGGACCGCTGTGGTCCCGCAGAACCTCAGCCATCCACGCACGGCCGGGAGACGGACAGGATGAGGAGGCGCCCGCCGTCGTGCTTGTACACAATCCGGTAGCCTTCCCCGCGGACCCGGAGCAGCTCGGGGCGGCCAGGCAGCGGGAGGGCAAGCAGGGGGCGGGTGGACTGGGACATCAGCTTCAGCACCAGTTGGACCACGGGACGCGCGGAGCCGTCCAGGGCCGCAAGCTGGGCGCCCGCCACCGGCACCAGCTCCACAGGGATCCCAACCGCCGCATCAACAGGGATCCCAGCCCCGACACCCCCGCCGCCCTGCCAGGCCACGGCGTCCGAGGTGTCCGCAAGGGCGGCATCGGCGGCGGCCAGGTCCTCAACCGCCTCCAGTGCCTCCAAGGCCCGCTTGGCGAGCTGGGGATCCATCAGCACCGCCACGTTGCGCCCGTAACTGGTGATGGTGACGGGCGCGTTGTGGGCTGCCCCGAGCACCTCGCCCCAGTTGTTGCGGGCGTCGTTGGAGGAAACGCCATGAGTGATCCGGCCGTCCATGCTTCAAGCATATTCACTGCCACGCCGCCGGGAGCCCCCTGTCCAACCACGGGGCGGCAAACTGTGGACAACCCCCGCCGCGGGAACCGTCAGCCCACAGCGGGATCGTCGATGATTCCCTGGACCAGCGCACCGTATTGCTGGATGAGTTCCTCGTCCGCCATCTCGTCCGGTCCCAGCAGCCCAAGGATGCGCATCCCGGCGCCGAGCCCCATGACCACGCACACCACCAGCTGGGATTTCTTCCGCGACGGCGATTCGTCGCCAATCTGCCCGGCAATCCACGCGACGTACCGCTCGCGCAGCTCCCCGCGCGCCGCGTCCCTGTCCGGGGCGTCCTGCACCAGCAGCGCCACCATGGACCACGGCTCCGAGTCGCCGCTTTGCCGCCGCCGCAGGATTCGCCGGACCAGGGCAAAACCGATCGGCTCATCCTGCTCCAGCAGCACGTCGGCGCTGGGCACGTCGGGGGCCGCAGCCGCGTAAAGCTTGGCCTTGCTGCCCATGACCTTCATGACCATGGCCGGTGAATAACCGGCCAGCACGGCCACGTCCTTGACCGTCACGGCCGTGTAGCCGCGCTCGCCAAAAAGCTGGCGGGCCGCCTCAATGACCGCGTCACGGGTGCTGGTGCGGCCCATCAGGCATGCACCTGGGCGGCGCCGGCAAGTTCAAGGTCGACGACGGCGGTTCGCGCCGCCAGCACCACCTGCACCGATTCGCTGTTCAGCCCCGCCGGGTCCAGGGCCGTGAGGATGTAGCGCCCGGCCGGCGGCAGCGGCACCTCGTACCGGCCGGACTGGTCGCTGAAGGTGGAAATGACAAATTCTCCGGTTGTCTTTGTCAAGGTGACAAGGGCGCCGTCCAGGGTGCGGCCGCCGTCGTCAATCCTGCCGGAGAGGGTGAGCCGCAGGACCAGCCGCAGGTCCTGGGTGCTGGAGGAATTGGAAAAGTTCAGCACCTGGGAGCTCGGCGCCCACCCGTCGGCGCTGGAAATGATGAGGTAGCTGCCCGATTCCGGCAGGACCAGCGAGTACCGGCCGTAGTTGTCGGCACGGCTCCAGTCCGCCGGTTCGCCGGTGGTGTGGAGGGCATTGACCACGGCCTGGCGGATGGGCTTGCCGCTGTCGCCCACCACCGAGCCACTGACCACAATCTCGTCCTTGGTGTCCGCCGGCGCCCGGTCCGCGGCATGCTCGGACGCGGTGAGCCGGCTCGCTGTGAGCCGGTTCGCGGTGACGAGAGGCAGGGCGCCCGTCCGGGAGTCGGCGTCGTGCACTCCGCTGCTGGCACCGCCCGAAAGGCCCGGGGCGGCCAGCACCCGCGGGATGAAAACGCTGACGCCGATGGACAGCAGCGCCGCAATGGCCGCGTACCAGAACACTTCCTTGAAGGCGTCCTCCGTGGGCAGCGCGAGGGGGCCGACATGGACCACGGCCGAGGTCAGCACGGCACCGACGACGGCGGACATCGTGGAGGTGCCCACGGCGCGCAGCAGCGAGTTGAGCCCGTTGGCGGACGCGGTTTCCGTGATCGGCACGGAGCGCATGATCAGGGTGGGCATCGCGGCGTAAGCAATGGCCGTGCCCATGCTGACCACCGTGGCGCCCAGGATCACCATCCAGACCTCTCCCGTGAGGAAGACGCGCGCCACGTAGGAGACGGCTAGCACCAGCGAGCCGGCAATGAGCGTGATCTTTGCCCCATACCGCTTGGTGATGGCCGCCGAAACCGGAGCCAGCGCCACCATGGCCAGGCCGGAAGGGATCATGCACAGCCCGGCCACCACCACGCTGAGCCCAAAGCCGTAGCCGCCCACGCTGGGAAGCTGCAGCTGCTGGGTCGTGCTGAGCATGTTCGCGTACATGGAAAAGCCCACCAGAATGGAGGCAATGTTGGTCAACAGCACCGGCTTCCTCGCCGAGGTCCGCAGGTCCACCATGGGCTGGCTGACACGCAGCTCCCAGGGGAACCAGACTGCCAGGAACACCACTGTGCCGATGAAGAGCAGGATCACCGGCTCGCTGGTCCAGCCCCATTCCCCGCCCTTGGATATGGCGAGCAGCAGCGACGTCAGTGCCGCGGACAGCAGGACCGCGCCGACGCCGTCGAACTTGCCCTTGGTGCGCACGGCGGATTCGGGCACAATCGCCAGCACCGCGATGATGAGCAGCACGCCAATTGCGGCGGAGATCCAGAAGATGGCCTGCCAGCCCAGGGACTCGTAGATCAGGCCGGAGAGCGGCAGGCCCAGCGCGCTGCCGATGCCGAGGGTGGCACTCATCAGGGCGACGGCGGAGACCACCTTTTCGCGGGGCAGCTCATCGCGCATGATGCTGATGCCGACGGGGATGAGGGACGCCGCGAGCCCCTGGAAGCCGCGGCCAATCAGCAGCATGAGGAAGGTGCCGCCCACCGCTGCGATGACCGATCCGATGACCATGGTGACCATTGCCACCACCATCATGCGCCGCTTGCCGAACATGTCTGCCATGCGGGAGACGATGGGCGTGGCGACCGCGCTGGTCAGCAGCGTCACCGTCACCAGCCAGGCGGCGTTGTCGGCCGAGGTGTTGAGGATCTTGGGAAAGTCGGGCAGCAGCGGGACCACCATGGTCTGCTGCAGCGCCACCACTGTCCCGGCCAGGCACAGGATGGTGACCACCAGCGAGGTGCGCTTGGGGGCGGCCTTCCCTGACTCGGGCAGCTGGGCGGCGTTGGACTTTTTCGAGCTTCTGGAGCTTCCGGAGTTTCCGGAGTTTCTGGAACTCTTCGGGGCCTTGGGGTCGACTGCTGAGGCCAAATGCGAGGGCAAGTGCTTCCTTTGCTCGGGGTGCGGCCGGGTGGGTGGCCCAAAGTGCGGTGAACGGTCGTTCACCCTTTAAGTGAACCATCGTTCACCCGTCGGCGTCAACGTGAAAACGCGTGATGACGAGCACTGCCGTCTACGCTGGATCCATGACCCCTTCCCTCATCCTGGCCTCCGCCTCCCCCGCCCGCACCAAGCTGCTCACCGACGCCGGAATTGCCCACCGGGTCCTTGTGTCCGACGTCGACGAGGACGCCGCAACCGCCGCGGCCGGGGAGCTTTCCCCGGCGGAAACCGCACTTCTGCTGGCCCGGGCGAAGGCCGAATCCGTGGCCGCTTTGGGAGCTGGCGGCTCGGGAGCTGGCGGCTCGGGAGCAGACGGAGCTGGCGGCTTGGTACTGGGCTGCGATTCGGTCTTTGAACTGGCAGGGGTACCGTACGGCAAGCCGTGGGAGCCGGAGGTGGCACGGGCCAGATGGCGGCAGATGCGGGGCCAGTCAGGCATTTTGCACACTGGCCACTGGCTCGTTTCCGCTTCAGGCGCCTCAGTCGGGGCGGTTACCAGCGCCGTCGTCCACTTTGAGGATGTGACGGACGCGGAGATCGATGCATATGTTGCCACGGGCGAGCCCCTGCAGGTTGCCGGCGCCTTCACCATTGACGGTTTGGCGGGCGCCTTCATTTCCGGCATTGAGGGCGACCCTCACACCGTGGTGGGCCTGTCCATTTCCACGCTGCGCCGCCTTTTGGCCCAGGCAGGGGTGTCCATCACCGACTTGTGGGAATAGCACCATGAAGTGGAGCCTGGCCGGCCCCCAATGGTGCGCCACTTCTCAAGTGGAGCACCGCCGGGGCCGCATGGGGCTCAGGCTCAATGTTGGTCAAGCGCCGAAGCCACAGTAATTTAGGCCAGCGCGGCAGCCACGGCGGCCTCGGCGTGCAGCCGGGTGGTCGCGAATAGTGGCAAGGCGGAGTCGGCCTCACCAACTAGCAACTCAATCTCCGTGCACCCCAGGATGACCCCCTGCGCACCGCGCGCCCCGAGTTCCCCGATGATGCGGCGGTATTCGGCACGGGACTCCTCGCGGACCTCCCCGAGCACCAGTTCTTCATAGATGACGCGATTGACTATTACACGGTCTTCAGGGGACGGGATGACGACCCGGAGACCATGGGACTGGAGACGCTTAACGTAGAAGTCTTCCTCCATGGTGAAGCGCGTGCCGAGCAGGCCCACGGAGCTGATTCCCGCTTTGGCCACGGCATCAGCCGTGACGTCGGCCAGGTGCAGGAAGGGAACAGTGGTGGCGGCCTCTATTGCATCGGCCACCTTGTGCATGGTGTTGGTGCACAGCACAATGAGATCTGCACCGGAGGCCTGGAGAAGACGGCCCTCATTGGCCAGCAGTTCTGCCGCTTTTCCCCATTCACCGGCCATTTGCAGCTGTTCAATTTCGTCAAAGTCCACCGATGCCAGCACGCAGCGGGCGGAGTGGAATCCGCCCAAGTGTTCCTTGGTCAGTTCATTGATGAGGCGATAGTAAAGTGCCGAGCTTTCCCAGCTCATCCCGCCGATCAAGCCAATCTTTTTCATCCGCCCTCTCCCAACTGCCCTGGATTTCACCTTACGGCACACACAATCCACTACGCCTCCACGGCAATTTGTTCGCCACCTTTCATCAGCTGTCGCACCTGGAGAATGCCGGATTTGTCAACGTCAGCAAGCCGTTCGTGGTCAAGTTTCCCCGCACTTCCGCCAAGCTCACGCCGGCAGGCCACGCGGCAAAATTGTAGGAAGTCCACAAAAACGCCCGGCCTCACACGCGGAACCACCATGATGTGTGGGCGAAACCCTCCCAAGGGCGCTAGGCTCATGCGAAGAATAGAAGGAGTCCCGCGTGCCCAAGCCAGCGCCACTGAACAAAGTCCTGATCGCCAACCGCGGCGAAATCGCCGTCCGCATCATCAGGGCCGCCCGCGACGAAGGCATCGCCTCCGTCGCCGTGTACGCCGAGCCGGACAGGGAAGCGCTGCACGTGCGCATGGCCGACGAGGCCTTTGCCCTCGGCGGCGCCACTGCCGCGGACTCCTACCTGGACATGGACAAAGTCCTGGCGGCGGCCGCCAAGTCCGGCGCAGACTCCGTGCACCCCGGCTACGGTTTCCTGGCCGAAAACGCCGAGTTCGCCCAAAAAGTGATCGACGCCGGCCTGATCTGGATCGGGCCCTCCCCCGCGGCCATCGCGGCGCTGGGCGACAAGGTCCAGGCGCGCCACATCGCCGAAAAGGTGGGTGCACCGCTGGTCCCCGGCACCAAGGACCCGGTGGAATCCACCCAGGAGGTCCTCGACTTTGCCGACGCGTACGGCCTGCCCCTGGCCATCAAGGCGGCCTACGGCGGCGGCGGGCGCGGCATCAAAGTGGCCCGCAACCGCGAGGAAATCCCGGAACTCTACGAATCCGCCGTCCGGGAGGCCGTCGCCGCCTTCGGCCGCGGAGAGTGCTTTGTGGAACGCTTCCTCGACTCCCCGCGCCACGTGGAAACCCAGTGCCTTTCGGATGCGGCCGGGAACGTCGTCGTCGTCTCCACCAGGGACTGCTCGCTGCAGCGCCGCAACCAAAAGCTCGTCGAGGAGGCCCCCGCGCCGTTCCTGTCGGAGGACCAGGTATCCCGCCTTTACGAAGCCTCCAAGGCCATCATGAAGGAGGCCAACTACGTGGGCGCCGGGACCTGCGAATTCCTGGTCGGCACCGACGGCACCATCTCCTTCCTGGAGGTCAACACGCGCCTGCAGGTGGAGCACACCATCTCCGAAGAGGTCACCGGGATCGACCTGGTCCGCGAGCAGTTCCGCATTGCCCGCGGCGAGGAACTGGGCTACGGCGACCCGGAAATCCGCGGCCACTCCTTCGAATTCCGCATCAACGGCGAGGACCCGGGCCGCGGCTTCATGCCGGCGCCGGGCACGGTCACCACGCTGACGCTGCCCACCGGCCCGGGCGTCCGCGTCGACTCCGGCATCACCGCGGGCGAGGTGATCGGCGGCAACTTCGACTCCATGCTCGCCAAGCTCATAGTCACCGGCGCCACCCGCGAGCAGGCACTCCAGCGTTCCAGCCGGGCGCTTGCCGAAATGCAGATCGGCGGCCTGCCCACCGTCCTGCCCTTCCACCGCGCCGTGGTGGTGGACCCCGCCTTCGCCCCTGCCAACGGAGCCCCGTTCAGCACGCACACCCGCTGGATCGAGACCGAGTTCACCAACAACATCCCCGCCTTCGACCTCGCCTCCGCTGTTGGTTCAGCGGACGACGCCGGCACCCGGCAGAGCGTCACCGTCGAGGTGGGTGGCAAACGGCTTGAGGTGACGCTGCCGTCGTCGTTCTCGGTGGGAACGGGCTCGGCCCACGCCGGCGTCAAGAAGGCGAAAAAGGCCGGGCGCAACCGCAGCGCCGGCCCCGCCGCGGCGAACGGCAATGCGCTGACTTCCCCCATGCAGGGCACCATCGTGAAGGTGGCCGTGGCCGACGGCGACGTGGTGGCCGAGGGCGACCTGATTGTGGTCCTGGAAGCCATGAAGATGGAGCAGCCGCTCACGGCGCACCGGGCCGGCACCGTGACGGGGCTCAGCGCCGCCGCCGGTGACACGGTCTCCGCGGGCGCCGTCCTCGCCACGATCGAGGACTGACCCCAAGCGACGCTCCCTCAGCAAATGCGCTGATACGCCCGACGCTCCCTCAGCAAACGAGCCAATCCGGCCAACGCTCCCTCTCGTGGAGAGGGAGCGTTGGCGTTTAAGGCCCGAAAAGTGAGGGAGCGTCGGCGTTTAAGGCCCGAAAGCTGAGGGAGCGTCGGTACGGGCATGGCGGAATGACGCCTCACCGCGCCGCCGCCGGGCCCGTGAGGGAAATGTCACGGGGCGTTCACACCGCAGGACTTCACCGGAAATGGCGGCCGCATAGCGTCGAGAGCACCAACATTTCTCAACGCTGGAGGTCACTGTGAACAGCGACGCAACAACGGACATGGCCCTGGAAACCACCCCGCTGAAAACCACCACGGGCCGCTGGATCCACCACTGGAACGCCGAGGACCAGCAGCAGTGGGAGAACTCCGGACGGGCCATCGCGAAAAGGAACCTTGCCTGGTCCATCGCCTGCGAATTCCTTGGTTTTGTGGTGTGGCAGCTGTGGTCGATTGTGGTGGTCTACCTTCCGGCGGCCGGCTTCCACTTCAGCTCCTCCGAACTCTTCTGGCTCATTTCCATGCCGTCCCTGGTGGGGGCCACCCTGCGACTCCCGTATACCTTCATGGTGGCCCGCTTCGGCGGACGGAACTGGACCATCGTCTCGGCGCTGCTGCTCCTGCTGCCCACCCTCGGACTGGCAGCGTGCGTGGCCAACCCCGGCACCCCGTTCGGCACCATGCTGGCCGTCGCCGCCCTCGCCGGGCTGGGTGGCGGCAACTTCGCCAGCTCCATGGCCAACATCACCTACTTCTTCCCCGCCAGGGAAAAGGGTTGGGCGCTGGGACTGAACGCCGCCGGCGGAAACCTGGGCGCCGCCGTCGCCCAGCTCATGGTTCCGGTGGCCGTCACAGTCTTCGCGGCAGGCACATTGAACCTAAAACTGGCCGGGCTCCTCTGGGTCCCGCTGATCCTGCTGGCCGCCTGGGGCGCCTGGAAATACATGGACAACCTCGCCAGCGCGCGCTCCGACATTGCCGGCTCGCTCGCCTGCCTGAAGGAACCGCACCTGTGGGTCCTGGCGCTGCTCTACGTGGGCACCTTCGGCTCGTTCATCGGCTTTTCCGCGGTGTTCCCGAAGCTGATTGTGGACACCTTCGGCCCGCACGTGGGGTTCAGCCTGGGCGCGGCCACCATCTCGCTCGCCTTCCTCGGCGCCCTGGTCGGCTCGCTGGCCCGGCCCTACGGCGGCAGGCTGGCCGACCGTTGGGGCGGCGCGCGCGTCACCGTGGCCTGCTTCGCCGTGCTGGCACTCGCCGCGCTGGCCCAAATGTGGACGCTCCCAATGCACAGCTTCCCCCTGTTCATCTCCCTGTTCCTGGTGCTGTTCGCGGCCGCCGGCGCAGGAAACGGCTCCACCTATCGGATGATCCCGGTGGTCTTCGCGATCCGCGCACACAGCCAGGGCGGAGTCAGCGCGGCCCGGCAAGCATCGGCTGCGCTCGGCATCATCTCCGCGCTCGGGGCGTACGGCGGCTTCCTGGTCCCCCAGGTCCTCAACGCCTCACGCCTGGCCACGGGCGGCTACGGGGGCGCCTTCACCGGCTTCGTGGGCGCCTACCTGCTGCTCATGGCCGTCACCTGGTTCGCCTACCTGCGCCCGTCCACCATGGGCACGGTGTGACGCCGGTGCCAGGCACGACGCCGGTCCCCCGCCTCCCGCT
>NZ_JAJLOZ010000104.1:0-11794 GCF_025548615.1 Arthrobacter sp. A2-55
GTCAGCTATTTCATGATCCTGCTCGACAACTCCATCATCTTCACTGGCCTGCCCGGCATCCAGGCGGAAATGGGCTACACCGCCACGGGCCTTGCCTGGGTGCAGGACGCCTACACCCTGGTCTTCGGCGGACTGCTCCTGCTCGGTGCACGGGCCGGTGACCTTCTGGGCCGCCGTCGCATCTTCATCATTGGCCTGGCAGTCTTCGCCACGGCCTCCTTGCTGATCGGCCTGGCACCCAAGGGCCAGTGGCTCATCGCCGCCCGGGCGCTGCAGGGCGTGGGCGCGGCCGTCGTGGCGCCGTCGTCCCTGTCCCTGCTCACCGCCAGCTTCGCGCCGGGCCGCGAACGCACCCGCGCCGTGGCCTGGTACGGCGCCACCGCAGGCATCGGCGCCAGCCTGGGCCTGGTCATCGGGGGAGCGCTGGCCCACTGGATATCCTGGCGCGCCGGCTTCTTCATCAACGTCCCCATCGGCGCCGCCATGATCCTGCTGGCGCCGCGCTACCTCCCCGCATCCCCGCGCAGCACCGGCCGTTTCGACGTGACCGGCGCGGTCACCGCCACCCTGGGCATGGGCGCCCTGGTCTTCGGCATCATCAGCTCGGCCGACGCCGGTTGGCTGGCCCCCCGGACCATCCTCCCGTTGGGTGCCGCTGCAGTTTTGCTCGCCGTGTTCGTTGCCAATGAGTGGCGGGCCGGGCAGCCCATCATGCCGCTGCGGCTCTTCGCCAGCCGGGAACGCTCCGGAGCCTACCTGCCCCGCATGCTCTACATGGGCGCCATGATCGGCTTTTTCTACTTCACCACCCAATTTCTGCAGGACGTGCTCGGCTTCAATCCGCTCCAGGCAGGCATGGCATTCTTCCCCATGACTGTGGTCAACTTCGCCGTCGCCCTGGCCATCCCGCGCCTGACCGCACGCTTCGGCAACGCGGCTCTGCTGGCCGCTGGCGTCGCCGTGACCCTGGCCGGCATGGTGTGGCTCAGCCGTCTCAGCGTGGGTACCTCCTACCTGGCCGGGGTGGCCCTGCCGATGGTGCTGCTGGGCATCGGGCAGGGGCTGGCCTTCGCGCCGCTGACCTCCGCCGGCATTGCCAAGGTCACCGCGGCCGATTCCGGCGCCGCCTCCGGCCTGGTCAACACCGCCCACCAGCTGGGCAGCAGCCTGGGCCTGGCCGTCCTGGTCACTGCCGCCGCGGCCACTTCCCGGGCCGACGGCGGAGCCCGGGCGGCCATTGCGGGTCACGTCAGCGCCGCCCTCACCGCCGGCAGCGTCATGCTGGCACTCTGCCTCCTTGCCTCGCTCGCGCTGATTGTGCCCGCCGAAATCGCGGCCCGGTCAGCCCGGGACGCGCCGTGGAGAACGGCGTGACGCGGGAGGAACTCATCGGGGCCAACACCTACGTCACGTTTTATGCCGGCTGGCCGCAGGGCATGGCCGCCATGGCCGTGGCCAAGGAACACTTCATCACCAACCACAAAGGAACACCATGAACATTGAACCCGCAGTTCCCACCGCCAAGAACCCTCCGGCCCAATTCGCCGGCGACGTCTGGCTAGACCCCATCGCAGCGCCCCATGAAAGCGATCAAACAATGGTGGTGGCCACTGTGCGCTTCGCACCCGGAGCCCGCACCGCCTGGCACTCCCACGCGCACGGCCAGTACATCCGCGTCACCCAGGGCGTGGGCCGCTTCGGCACACGGGACGGGAAGATCGTTGAGGTCCACCCGGGCCAGACGCTCTACACACCGCCGGGCGAGGAGCACTGGCACGCCGCGGCCCCGGGCTGCTTTATGGAGCACATCGCCATGCTGCAACAGGCAGAGGACCCGGCCGCGACCACTACCTGGGCCGAGCACATCACGGACGCCGACTACAACGGGAGGTGACGTGGCCGCCGTCGTGCCTCTTCTGCCGAGGTAGCGGGTCCGCGCCGAGACAGCGGGATATCTCCTGCGGTTTCGGCGCGCTTCCGCTATCTCGAGGCATGGGGCCGGTGGCGGTTGAGGAAGGCGTCCAGCCGCCACGCAAATTCATCCGGGTCGGACGCAGCTCCCTGCGGGGCGCGGCGGGCAGGCTGCACCAGCGGGGTCAGCCCATAGTTCACCGCCGCCTTGGAGGCCCGCAGGGATGCAGCGGACAGGCCGTCCCACTGCGCGAGGAGTTCGGCCAATGAATCATCCACGGTGCCGTCTTCCACCAAAGTGGTGATAAGGCCCATCTGATGGGCTTCTGGAGCAGGAAGCAGCCGGCCGCCGTAGAGCAGTTCCTTGGTCCGTCCCGGGCCGATCAGCAGGGACATTCGCGTGGCAAAAGTGGCTGGCACCAGCAGGCCCAGCCGGCCAATGGGCATGCCGATCTTGGCGGACCGGTTCACCAGCTGGAGGTCGCAAGCTAGCGCCAGCTGGCACCCGGCGCCGGTGCCGAAGCCCTCCACCACGGCCACGGTGGGGACCGGGATGTCCTCAACAGCCTGCAGCGCCGCTTCCATCCCGGCAAAGCTTTCACTGACTTCCTCCTGGGTGGCCCCGTCCCACTCGCGCAGGTCCGAGCCCGAGCAGAACACGCCGCCCCCGCCGCGAATCACCACGGCACGCAGATCCTCCCGGCCCGCGAGTGAATCGGCGTCGCGTGCCAGGGCGGCCCAATCGTCCGGCCGCAGGGCATTGAGCCGCCGGCCGGTGCCGAGGGTCAGGGTGGCGACGGGCCCGGTGGCATCCAGGGCGATGGCGTCCGGTGCGGCGCTGTTCAGTGGCGCGCCGTCCAGGGCGACGGCGTCCAGGTCCAGGTGGGTGGTTGTCATTGGATGGCTCCTGCCTTGCGAAGGGACGAAATGCGGTCTCCTGTCAATCCCAGGCTGGCCAAGATGCCGTCCGTGTGCTGGCCCAGCAGGGGAGGGGCCGTCCTGACGGTGGCAGGCGTCCGCGAGAGCTTGATGGGGCAGTTGACCATATTCAGTTCGCCTTCCGTGGGGTGCTGCACGGTCGCCACCATGCCACGGGCAAGGACCTGTGGATCGGCCAGGGCCTGGTCCACGGTTTGGATGGGGCCCACCGGCACGCCAGCGGCGTCGAGGACTGCCACCCATTCCTCCGTGGTCCGGGTGAGCATGATGCCCTCGATGAGGGGAAGGAGCGCGCCGCGGTGAGCCACCCTGTCCGGATTGCCCGCGAACAGGGGATCCGTGGCCAGGTCCGCCCGGCCGACGGCTTGGGCGAAGCGCCTCCACAGGCCGTCGTTGCCCACGGCCACCATGGCGAATCCGTCGGCTGTTTCGAACGCCTGGTACGGCACGATGGTGGGGTGGGCCGAGCCGTACCGCTGGGGAATGTTGCCGCTGGCGAAGTAGCCGCTGGAAACATAAGTCAGCCAGGAGACCGAGCCGTCCAGCAGGCTGATGTCCACCCACTGGCCCAGCCCTGTGCGCCCCTTTTCGTGCAGGGCAGCCAGGATGCCGATGGTGGCCCACATGCCTGCGGTCAGGTCTGCGCTGCTGACGCCCACCCTGACCGGCGGGCCGGCTGCCTCGCCGGTCACGCTCATGATGCCGCTGCGGGCCTGGGCGATGGCGTCGTAGCCGGGCCGGTGGGCGTCCGGGCCGGTTTGCCCATAGCCGCTGATGGACGCATAGACGAGGCCTGGGTTCCGTGCGGACAATTCCTCGTACCCCAGGCCTAGGCGCGCCGCCGTGCCCGGGCGGAAGTTTTCCACCAGCACGTCCGCCGTGAGGGCCAGCTTTCGCACGGCCGCCAGTCCCTCCGCCGACTTCAGGTCCACGGCGAGGCTGCGCTTGTTGCGGTTGACGGACAGGAAGTAGGCGGCTTCCTCGCCCTGGAACGGCGGGCCCCACTGGCGGGTGTCGTCCCCCTGCCCGGGCTGCTCGATCTTGATGACGTCCGCGCCGAGGTCCGCCAGCGTCATGGTGGCGAACGGGCCGGAGAGGATCCGGGTCAGGTCCAGCACCACCAAGTCCGCCAGGGCGCCGCCGTCGTGCTTGTCTTTTTGCAGTGTCACGCGGCACTCCTGACGGCCTTGGGGGAGGTGCCGGCCAGGGCGCTCGCCGTCCGGGGCAGCAGGATCAGGGCGGCCATGCTCACCGCCGCGCAGATGATGATGTAGATGGAAATGGCCGTGGAGTTGCCGTAATGAGCCAGCAGGGCGGCCGCAATGAGCGGCGCCGGGCCGCCGGCCACCACGCTGGCCAGCTGGTAGCCCAGGCCGGCGCCCGTGTAGCGGATGTCGGCGTCAAACCCTTCGGCAATGAGCGCTGCCTGCGGCCCGTACTGCATGTCATGCAGTGCCAGGCTGACGATAATGGCAATGGCGATGAGCAGCGCATTGCCGGTGTTGAGCATGCCGAAGTAGGGGAAGGCGAACAGGGCCGTCAGCACAATGCCCGTGCCGTACACCTTCCGGCGCCCGAATTTGTCCGAGAGCCGCCCGAACAACGGAATGCTGATGAGCCCCAGCGCCGCCGCAATGAGCGTGTCATCCAAGATGGAATTGCTGTCCAGCTTCAAGTGCTTGACGGCATACGTGAGCACGAAGGTGATGAACAGGTAGAACGGTGCCTGCTCGGAGGTCCGCACCAGCGCCGAGAGCAGGATCTGCCTTGGCTGGCGCCGGATGGCCTCGAGAATGGGGTTCTTGACCACCTGCTGCGTCTTGCGCATGGCCTCAAACTCCGGGCTCTCCACCACCCGCGCCCGCACCCAGAAGCCCACCCCGATCAGGACGATGCTCAGGATGAACGGTATCCGCCAGCCGTAGGCCACAAAGCCGGCGCTGCCTGTCATGCCGGTTGTCAGGCGGACGACGCCGGTGGACAGCACCAGCCCCAGCGGCACTCCCAGCTGGGGCCAGCTGGCAGACAGGCCGCGCCGCCCCTCCTTGCCCCATTCCATGCTGAGCAGCACCGAGCCGCCCCATTCCCCGCCGACGCCGATGCCCTGGATGATGCGCAGCAGCACCAGCAGGACGGGGGCGGCCACGCCAATGCTCTGCCACGTGGGCAGGAACCCTATGAGGACCGTGCCGAAGGCCATGAGGAACAGCGTGGCCATCAGGGTGGTCTTGCGCCCTATCCGGTCGCCGAAGTGGCCAAAGATGGCTGCTCCCACGGGGCGGGCCACGAAACCCACAAACTGCGTGCCGAACGCCGCCAGAATGCCGGCAAACGCCGACTGGCCGGGAAAGAACAGGTGCGGGAAGACGAGCGCTGCCGCAGTCCCGTAGAGGAAAAAGTCGTACCACTCAATGGTGGTGCCAACCACGCTGGCCACGGTGGCTCGTCGCGCAGCCTGCTTCCGGGTCACTTCTTGAACTGTCATCGCAACTCCATTGCCTTGATGATTCGGGCTCTCTCACTACGGGCTGGGAACCCTGGGGATTGAATGTGATGTGGATTACTGTCTCACTGGACTAGCCTCTAGTACACCGGGTCACTTTGTCAATACTCCTGCCATGTATTCTTGGAGGCAATCGAAGCGTGAGGAGACGCCGGTGAGCGAAATGGCAGAGGGCGATGCGTTGGGGCGTGTGGCGAAGCCCCGCCTCTATGAGCAGCTGGTGACGCTGCTCCTGGGCTACATCGAGTCCGCCCAACTGGGGCCGGGGGACCTGCTTCCTGCCGAGCGTGAGTTGGCGCAGCGGCTGGGCGTGTCCCGGGCAACGCTGGTCCAGGCCCTGGTGGCGCTGGAAGTTTTGGGTGTCATTGACGTCCAGCACGGCAACGGCGCCGTGCTGGTCTACCGGCCCAGCATTGCCACGGTCATCAAGGGCCTGCGGGAGCACAGCAACCGGCTGCCGGAGATTGTCGAGGCCCGGAGCACCATCGAGGTGAAGCTGGCCGGGCTCGCGGCCGCCCGCCGCACGGACGGCGAGATGGAGGCCATCGACGCGGCTCTGGACGTCATGGCCGCAGAGATCGCCAACGGCGACAGGGGCCTCAACGGTGACGAGCTCTTTCACCAGGCCGTCACGGCGGCGGCACATTCAGCCGTGCTGGCCCAGCTCATGACCTTTATTGCGGAAATGGTGCTCGAAACGCGCATGGAATCCCTGGGACAGCCGGGCCGTCCCGAGCAGTCCCTGGCCTCCCACCGCAAGATCGCCGATGCCATCCGGGCCAACGACTCCCAGGCCGCCGCCGAGGCGATGCAAAAGCACATCGCCCTTGTCTCGGACGTGGACCTGCTCAAGTAGGGGCCACCCGCCGGGTCGCCCGCCCCTCTTCCGCCGAGACAGCGGGTCCGCGCCGAGACAGCGGGAGATATCCAGCGGTCTCAGCGCGCTTCCGCTAACTCGGCGGGAGTGCCCTACACGCCGAAGTCTCCGACGGCGATCAGGTGGCGGTGGTCGAGTTCGGGCTGGAGTGGCCAGCCGGAACGCGC
This sequence comes from Arthrobacter sp. A2-55, assembly GCF_025548615.1. Taxonomy (NCBI): domain Bacteria; kingdom Bacillati; phylum Actinomycetota; class Actinomycetes; order Micrococcales; family Micrococcaceae; genus Arthrobacter; species Arthrobacter sp. A2-55. The sequence continues at coordinate 6,398 of NZ_JAJLOZ010000104.1, forward strand.
AGGCTGCCGTACCGCTCCATCCGGTGCCAGCGCAGGTGCACGCCGGCAAGCGCAGTGACCACCGACTGGATCACCACCAGGTACATGAGCTGGCGGTACACAAACTGCTGGAGCGGCAGCGTCCACAGCGGGCGGAGAGGTTCGTTGTCGAGGCGGAAGGCGTAGGCGGCCATGAGGCACTGGACCAACAGGAACGCCAGCCATAGCGCCCCGATGCGGAACGGATCCAGAAAGACCAACCCGTAAATGGCAAAAACATCAACCACGGGTGCAAACAGCGGGAGCAGCACCTGGAAGACCAGGAGGTAGCTCAACCCCCGCCGGCCCAGCTTGCCGGCCTGCCCGCCCTGGACCATCGCGCCGCGGTGCTTCCACATGGCCTGCAGCGTGCCGTAGCACCAGCGGTAGCGCTGCTTCCACAGGGCGCCCAGGCTTTCCGGCGCCTCGGTCCAGGCCCGGGCGTCCTCCTGATACACCACCCGCCAGCCGTCGCGGCACAATGCCATGGTCAGGTCCGTGTCCTCGGCCAGGGTGTCATCGCTGACACCGCCGACGGCGACAAGCGCGTCGCGGCGGAAGGCGCCGATGGCACCAGGGACGGTGGGCATGCACTCCGCGACGTCAAACAGGCGCCGGTCCAGGTTGAAACCGACCACGTATTCAATGTGCTGCCACGCACCGAGCATGCCACGGCGGTTTGCCACCTTTGTGTTTCCCGAGATGGCCCCCACGCGCGGGTCGGCAAAGGGCTGGATCAGGGAGCGGACCGTGTCAGGTTCAAAGACCGTGTCGCCGTCCACCATCACCACCAGCTGGTGGCTTGCCGCCTCAAGCCCGGCATTCAGCGCCGAAGGCTTGCCGCCGTTCTCCTTGCGCAGCAGCCGCACGCCAGGCAGTGCCATGGCTTCCACGACGTCGGCGGTGCCGTCGGTGGAGCCGTCATCAACCACGATGATTTCCACGGGGTGGTTCGAGGCGGCAATGGACCGTATGGCGGCCTCAATGCCGGCTGACTCGTTGTAAGCCGGCACAATCACCGTGGCGGGCTCGGTGACCGCGTCGCGGACCGGAACGTCCGCCCGCCTCCGCCCGCTGCCGGCCAACCGGATTCGCCGCGCGGCGCGCCTGTGCCGGGCAGCAAAGCCAACCACCAGGACGGCCCGGAGAAAAGTGACGATTCCGGCCGCCAGCAACGCCCACGTGATGGCCGTCACCATAAAGCTGCTGAGCCGGATACCCCAAACGAACGCCGTTCCGCTGATTTTTTCCGCCGTGGTGGCCGGGCGCATGCTCTGAATTCCAACAGCGCCGCCCACAGTTGTGACGTGGTAGCCCTGCGCCGCAAAGCTGGATAGGGCGGAGTCCAGTGCGGCAACAGATTGTTCCCGGTTGCCGCCGCCGTCGTGCATCAGGATCACCTGCCCCTGGGAGCTGTGCGGGGCGATGTTGCGCTCAATGGCGGTGATGCCGGGGCGGCGCCAGTCCTCGCTGTCGACGGTGCTCAGCACGGTTAGGTACCCCTGGCCGGCCACAGCCTGCATGGCCTGCCATGTGCCGTTGTTGACGGCGCTGTTCCCGGAGCTGTACGGCGGGCGCAGCAGGGACGCCGCCTGGCCGGTGATGCCGATGATGGCGCTTTGGGCCCCCTGTACCTCAAGTTGGCGGCGCCAGTTTGGAGCCGTGCCGAGGTCGGTGTGGGTCAGTGTGTGCACGCCGATCTCGTTGCCGTCGGCGATGATGCGGCGGACCAGGCCGGGGTGGTCGATTGCCGCAGAGCCGACGACGAAGAAAGTTGCGTGGACGTGGTGCTTCTGGAGGACATCAAGGATCTTCGGCGTCCAGACCGGGTCAGGGCCGTCGTCGAAGGTCAGGGCAAGCGTTCGGTTTGGCGGTCCCACGGTTCGGACTGCGCCGCCGCGCGCGTCCACCACCGGGCCTCCTCGGGAGACGGTGCCGGGGACGGCGCTGGTGGAATCGTTGGAGGCCACGGAGTCGTCGCCGATCCCTGCCAGGTGGGTCATGTACCCCTGCACCGTCAGGGCAACACCCAAGGCGAGGATGACGATGGCCAGGATTACCCAGTGGGCATTGACCTTGGCCGGGCCGGCAACCTTGCTGGCCCGGCGGGTCGCGTGCGGCCGGCCACGCATCCTCACGGGTGTGCGGGCGGCGTCGGGCGCTTTGCCTGACCGGGAGACGAGCCGCTCTTGCCAGGGGCGGCAGCCGCCCCCGCGCCTAGCGCACAGCCTGCCGCCGCTGTACCCGGGACACCGGGGGCTGCCCCGGATTGACGTTCACTGGCTTGCAGTGGGCCGCCGTTGGACAACGGCGTGGCTGTTGAAGTTGGGCGATGGCTGGCCGGCGGGGCGGCCGGGACGGCTGCCGGGGCGGCTGGTGAAATACCCAGCGGCAGGAATGGGGCGGCGGCATTCGGTCCACCGAGGAACGCAATCAGCAGGAGGATTACGTAGCCGGCCGCCAGTCCCAGCACGCCGAGGCCCATGACTTTGATCCTCCGCAGCCGCCTGCCGGAGGCGTCGACAAAGACGGGTCCGTGCGGCGGCGCGGACAGTGTCGCGTTGGGGTCTGCATGGTTGGCTGGCATCAATCGCCAATTTTAGACGACGGGCGCCACTGTCACAAATGGGTAACGATCGGCACTTTCCGGCGCCCCTTGGGATGCCCGCTTCAGCTGTTCTGTGACGACCTGCTCGGCCGCGGCCGCCGTGCATTCGCGGCGACAACACCGGTTGCCAATCCTGCGAAGCGGCCGTGAAATATTGAGGCCCGTCCGGCCCGCGGGGCCTTGCCGGGCGGGTCGCTTTACGGGACGCTTGAAAGATCAGCCCACGCTTTGCAGGCATTGGCGAGGAGCGTCATGCGAAGAATCATCAATTCCACCTACATCACCGCCGACGGCGTCATCAAGAACCCGCAGGACTGGCCGCCCCTGGAGCGCGACGAAACAGCCGATGCCATCCAGACGGAACTGCTGAGCCGGTGCGACGCAGTCCTGCTGGGCAAGGACACCTTCCTCAGCTTTGCCGCCGTGTGGCAAGGGCAGGCCGGAGATGCCTACACCGACCGGCTCAATGCGATGAGAAAGTATGTGGTGTCGACAACCATCCACACCTCTGACTGGGAAAACACCGTGGTGCTCGACACGGACATTGCCGCCGCCGTCGCCCGGATCAAGGACCAGCCGGGAGGCGACATTGTCAGCTACGGTTTTGGCAGGCTTGGCCGCACGCTGGTGGAAAACGGCCTGCTCGACGAAATCCGGCTCTGGGTCCACCCCTTCTTCCTTGGCGGCACGGCTGTGGACACCCTGCTTTTCGGCAATGCCCCGGCCGCTAGGCTCACCCTTGTCGATTCCCAACTGCTCAAGAACGGCATCGCCATACTGAACTACACCGTGCAGCATGGCGCCTAGCCCATGAAACTGACGACGGCGGCCCCCGTCCGGTTGCGCCGCAGGGGCAACATCCTCGAGGGGATCACCCTGGGCTGGAACGTGGTCGGCGTGGCGGTCCTGGCGGCTGCCTCGATTTCGGCCGGCTCCGTGGCGCTGGCAGGGTTTGGGCTGGACAGCTTGATCGAAATCGGAGCCAGCACCGTGGTGATCTGGGAGCTGTCAGGCAGTGGGGAGCGGCGCCAGTTAGTTGCCCTGAAACTCATCGCGGGTGCGTTTCTTGCCTTGGCACTGTACCTGTTCCTGCAATCGGGTGCCGCCCTGGCACTGGGGCACCATGCCGCCCCGAGCCCGGCCGGAATCGGCTGGACGGCGATCACCGCCGTGGCGATGTTTTTGTTGGCCGCAGCCAAGGCCCGAACAGGCAGGGCCCTGGGCAATCCAGTTCTTGCCGCCGAGGGCAGGGTGACGTTCATTGACGGCCTGCTGGCCACCGCAGTGCTGGGTGGGGTCCTGCTCGATGATCTGGCGGGCTGGTGGTGGGCAGACCCCGCGGCCGGCCTGGTCATTGTCTACTACGCGGTCCGCGAAGCCATGCACATACTGCGCCCCGGGAGCCGGCAGGCCAATAATTCAGCCGGGGTGCAGTAGCCTCATGCACGCATCCCCGAGGCCAGGACCTGAGCGCCTGCTTCGCATCGCCGGAGCAGCGGCGATCACTGGCGGGCCTGCCTGCTACCTGCTCGGCGGACTGCTGGCACCGGCCATCCACGGCACCGGCGCCGAAACCATCGAAGCCAACACGGCAGCGAACGCTTCGCAGAATGCAGTTCACCTGGCCGCCTTCGTGGCAGCCTCCTACCTGCTGCCCATGGGTGCCGTGGCCCTCGCCTGGCTGGCCTACCGCCGGACCCCGTGGCTTGCAGTCCTTGGCGGATTGCTCGGCGTCATTGGGTGGGCACCCTTTTCAGCGCTGGCCGCCCTGGATGATCTCGCCAGTGTCATGTCCCGGCAGCCTGGGGGCTCCGCCTATGCGGGCCTGTTGGACGACTTTACGAACGACCCTGTCATGGGCGGCTACCTGATTGTGTACGTCATCTGCCATCTCGCCGCGTATGTTCTCCTTGGAATCGCGTTGCGCCGTGCCCGCATCATTCCGTGGTGGTTTGCGTGGGCCATGATTGCCAGCAGTCCCCTCACAATCGCCGCCTTCGCGTTCCACAACGGAGCGCGCACCGCCGTTGGCGTGGCCGCCTTGGCCCTCCTGCTCCTGGGCAGCCTGCCCGCAGCACGCGCCATTGCTTTCCCGAACGGCAGAAAGGGCATTCCGAGAGGTTCCGGAATTCTCGGGCAGGGGTGAATTCCAGGCAAAGGGCTAGTGGACAAATCGACACCAAGCTGGGCGTTCCCCGTTAGTCTGCCTGCGGGTCTTTACAAGTTTGTCAAACGGCTACCAGACTGGGAAACACGTTTCGGCGACCGGCCGGGATGTCAAAATGTGAGGAGAAACCCATGGGATTCGGTGACTTGGTAAATGAATTCGCGAACAGCGAAGAAGGCCAGAACCTGAAGGACGAGGCTCTGAACAAGGCTGGCGACGCAGCCAACAACTTGACCGGCGGACAGTTCCAGGACCAGATCAACCAGGGCCGTGACGCTGTCAGCGGGGCTTTCGGCGGCCAGCAGCAGGATGACCAGTCCCAGGGTGGCGGGTACCAGGCCCAGGATGACCAGCAGCAGGGTGGCGGGTACCAGGCCCAGGACGACCAGCAGCAGGGTGGCGGGTACCAGGCCCAGGATGACCAGCAGCAGGGTGGCGGGTACCAGGCCCAGGATGACCAGTCCCAGGGTGGCGGGTACCAGCAGCAGGATGACCAGTCCCAGGGTGGCGGGTACCAGGCCCAGGATGACCAGTCCCAGGGTGGCGGTTACCAGGCCCAGGACGACCAGCAGCAGGGCGAGCAGGACCAGTACTGACGTGCAGT
>NZ_JAJLOZ010000105.1:0-11715 GCF_025548615.1 Arthrobacter sp. A2-55
TCTCCAACCTCAACGACGGCAGGACGTGGTGATCTCCAACCTCAACGAAGTCATTGACAGGCCTTACCGGCGGGCGGCGGGCGGCAGCCCGCGAAAGGTGATGCCGCGTCGGCCGAAAAGCCACGAAAAGTGATGAAGCGTCGGTATTCAGGGAGGGCGCAGAAATTATGCGGAGAGAGACCAAAAACGCCCCGGTCCGCACGGAACCGGGGCGCCTGGCCGCAGCCAATCATCGTTTGGCTGGCCACTGGAGAGTTAAAGCAGGACTACGGGGAAACCAGCACCTCAACGCGCTGGAACTCCTTCAGGTCCGAGTAGCCGGTGGTGGCCATCGAACGGCGCAGCGCACCGATCAAGTTCGAAGCGCCGTCGGCCGTGTGGGCCGGCCCGTGCAGCACCTCGGCCAGCGTGCCGACCGTGCCCATCTTCACGCGGTGGCCGCGCGGCAGTTCCTGGTGGTGCGCCTCGGCGCCCCAGTGCCAGCCCTGGCCCGGGGCCTCGGCCGCACGCGACAGCGCGGCGCCGAGCATGACGGCGTCAGCTCCCATGGCAATCGCCTTGACAATGTCGCCGCTGGAGCCCATGCCGCCGTCGGCAATCACGTGCACATAGCGCCCGCCGGACTCGTCCATGTAATCGCGCCGGGCCCCCGCAACATCGGAGATGGCACTGGCCATGGGCGAGCGGATCCCCAGGGCGCGGCGCGTGGTGGTGGATGCGCCGCCGCCAAAGCCGACCAGCACGCCCGCGGCGCCGGTGCGCATCAGGTGCAGCGCCGGCGTGTAGCCGGCGGCTCCGCCGACAATGACAGGCACGTCAAGCTCGTAGATGAACTGCTTCAGGTTGAGCGGCTCAGTTGTCTTGGACACGTGCTCGGCGGAAACGGTGGTGCCCCGGATCACGAAAATGTCCACGCCGGCGGCGACCACGGTCTTGTAGAACTCCTGCGTGCGCCCCGGCGTCAGCGAACCGGCCACGGTGACCCCGGACGCCCGGATGTCCGCCAACCGCTGCGTGATCAGCTCGGGCTGGATCGGGGCGCTGTAGAGCTGCTGCATGCGGAGCGTGGATTCCGGGTCCACCACGGATCCTTCAAGCTGGGCGATTTCATCCAGGACCGGCTGCGGGTCCTCATAGCGGGTCCACAGGCCTTCCAGGTCCAGCACGCCGAGGCCCCCCAGCCGGCCCAGCGCAATGGCGGTCTCCGGCGACATGACCGAGTCCATGGGCGCGCCAATGACGGGCGTCTCAAACTGGTAGGCGTCGATCTGCCACTTGACGGACACATCCTTGGGGTCGCGGGTCCTTCGGGAGGGCACGATCGCGATGTCATCCAGTGAATACGCACGGCGTCCACGCTTGCCACGGCCAATCTCAATCTCATAAGTCACGCCCCCTAGCCTATCCCAGCCGGGGCCGCGCCCATCAAAGGCAGGGGCCGGCGAGCGCTAGCTGCCCGTCATCAAGGTGCCCATTGCCAGCCGTGCCGTCCGCTCCTCGGCGTCCGCCAAGGCGGCCACGGTTTCGGACATGGCGGCAAAATCGCCGCCTGCGTCAAGTTCAATCAGTGCCGCCAGCCACGTCCAGTGTGCACCAAGTTTCGGGTACTCCCCCGCCGCTTCCAGCCACCTGGACAGAATGACGCCGTCGCCCGCGTCCGCGAGGGGAGCCGCCTCCCGCAGGAATTGGGCATACAACGGGCGCAGCGCCCCCGGCCCGCTGTACCGCTTTCCGGTCAATTGGCGGTGCAGCATGGACATGGCCCCGGCCCGCCGGTCCGGGTCGGCGAAGATCCGGGCCCAGCCCCGCTTGCCCGACGTGTCCCTCAGCCAGGCTGCCCAGGAACGCATGCCGGCCAAGCCAAAGTTCTTTGCGTACCCCGCCGGAATGCCGGGCGGCGCGCTTTCAGACAGCAGCGCCTCCATGGTCTGGGCCACGGCCCCCCGCAGCACCTGGGGCGTCAGCGCGGCGCCCCCATCCCTGCCCGCATCCACCAACACATGGGCCTGCCAGTGCTTGTCCGCCTTGCGCTTCCCCCGAGCCCCGCCCAGCGCGGCCGCACTGATCCGCTCGAGCCGCCCGCCGCCGTCGTCCACCAGATAGGCGTCCCCGTCGCGGGCCACCACTGCGATGTCCATGGAGTCCATGTCGGCCCAGGGTTCCGCCTCCGCCCAGGGAAGCTGGCCGCGGACCACGCGCACGACGGCGGGTGCCCCCGTTTCCAGTGCTGCGTCCAGTCGCGCCTGGGCTAGCCTGGCGCTGCCTGTCTGCTGGATGGACACGGCGGCTCCGCTGCGGGAGAGCATGTTTTCCACGAACGGCCCGGGATGGAAGCGCATGACAACCGATGCCGTGGTCACCTCGGTGTACTCAAAGGTGAACAGCATGAAGCCGATCCCGCCGCCCAAGCCAGCCAGCATGGCTTCCGCAAATGGGGCGCCCGTCATTGGATTGATGGTGCCGGACGCCGCGAATACGCGGGTCCACAGCCCCGAGTCCCAGTGGGAATGGGCTGTCCGGGGAGCATAGGCGGGTGGCATGCGTTGATTGTAGCCGGGAAGCTGCGGGCTGGCGGAAGCCACGGAGAGCTGTCCCCATCGCCTGCGCCGGACCGTGAGATGAGGCAGGCCCCTGGACCACATGCACAGCTTTGGGAAGGAACTTCCGCAATGGATTCAGCAGGACGGGCCGCTAGGCGCCGCATTCCGCGGAAGGGCCGGACGCCGTTGGCGTCGGTTGACGCGCCGTTGCAGGCTTCGGTGCAGGCAACCCAGTGGCCGGGCATTTCCCGGGACATTGGACCGCTGTGACGAAGGACAGGACACCCCGATTGAAGCTGCTTTCCCCTTCGGTGCCGCGGGAGGCATCCAGCCCGGCCGCGGCGGAATACGCCGAACTGCAGGGCAAGGTGGAGCCCCGGCAACGCCGAACGCGTAGAGGTTCACCTATGCTGGAGCCCATGACTGACACCGAATTGCGCATGACCGACCACGAACTGCTCGCGCTGTTGTCCATGACGCCGACGGAATCTGCGGCCACCACGCTGGGCCTTTTCCGGCTGGACCAACACGCCGGCAACGAACTGCTCCACAACGCCGGCCTCACCACGCTGCTGGTTCGCGGACTGGCCGAGGAACAGGGTGGGCGGATCATCCCCGTTGAACGCTGCGCCGTGGTCGGGACAGTGCTTTCTCAAGCCCAGGAATGGCTGGAAATTTCGCTGTCCACGCCGTCCGCGGAGCACGTGCTGTTCATGGCCGGCTCCAACGTTGGCGCCGTGCTGCTGGGGCTGAGCCCCTTCGGCGTGCATGAGATCCAACCCATTGAGTCCGGCCCCGCAATGCTGGCCCTGGGCCTGCATCTGTGCCGTGAATACCTGGTGGGGGCCGCCGAGGGACTGCCCGCCATGGCCACGGTCCGGCGCATTCGAGTGGGCGCCGAGCCCGTCACCGCCCAGCTGGCCGCCGTCGAATCCGGAAACTGGACCCTGCGCACGGGTGGCGAATCCAACCCCGCTGAAGAGGCCGTCTCCGCCGAAACCGCCCTGGACCGGCTCGAAGCAGCCCTCGCCGGGTGACCCCGGCCCGCGCCGGCTGACCCTGCCCGCGCCGAAGTGGCCGGCCCACCGTCGAGGTTGGAGATAACCACCAACCAAGGGCGGTGGTTATCTCCAACCTCGACGAGGGGGCTACTTGCTGAGGTAGTTCGGGGCCTCGACCGTCATCTGGATGTCGTGGGGGTGCGATTCCTTCAGGCCGGCGGCGGTGATGCGGACAAACTTGCCGCGTGCCTTGAGCTCAGCAATGTTGGGCGAGCCCACGTAGAACATGGTCTGGCGCAGGCCGCCCACCAGCTGGTAGGCCACGGAGGACAGCGGCCCGCGGTAGGCCACGCGCCCCTCGATGCCTTCCGGAATGAGCTTTTCGTCTCCCGAGACGTCGGCCTGGAAGTAGCGGTCCTTTGAATAGGACGTGTTTTGGCCGCGGGACTGCATGGCGCCCAGCGAGCCCATCCCGCGGTAGGCCTTGTACTGCTTGCCGTTGACGAACACCGTCTCACCCGGTGATTCCTCGGTGCCGGCCAGGAGTGAGCCGATCATGACGGTGTCCGCACCGGCCACCAGGGCCTTGCCGATGTCGCCGGAATACTGCAGTCCGCCGTCGGCAATCAGGGGCACACCGGCAGGAATGGCCGCCTTGGCGGACTCGTAGATGGCGGTGATCTGCGGAACGCCCACACCGGCCACCACGCGGGTGGTGCAGATGGAGCCCGGGCCAACGCCCACCTTGATGCCGTCGGCACCGGCGTCGATCAGGGCCTGGGCGCCTTCGCGGGTGGCAGCCTGGCCGCCGATGATGTCGACATGCGCGGCAGCCTTTTCGCCCTTGAGGCGGCTGATCATTTCCAGCACGCCCTGGCTGTGGCCGTTCGCGGTGTCGATGAACAGGGCGTCAACGCCGGCCTCAACCAGGGTCATGGCACGCTCGTAGCCGTCACCGAAGAAGCCCACGGCCGCGCCGACCAGCAGGCGGCCTTCGGAGTCCTTGGTGGCCAGCGGGTACTGCTCAGCCTTGGAAAAGTCCTTGACGGTGATCAGCCCGCGCAGCACGCCCGAGGCGTCCACGAGGGGCAGTTTTTCAATCTTGTTCTTGGCCAGCAGTCCCGAGGCCTCTTCGCGGCTGATGCCCACGCGCCCTGTCACCAGGGGCATGCGGGTCATGACGTCCCGCACAAGGCGGGTGGGGTATTCGCTTTCCGGGATGAACACCGTGTCGCGGTTCGTGACGATGCCCACCAGGCGGCCGTCCTTGTCGACGACGGGCAGCCCGGAGACGCGGAAACGGGCGCACAGCTCGTCCAGTTCGGCCAGGGTGGCGTCCGGGCCCACAGTGACGGGGTTGGTGATCATGCCTGATTCGCTGCGCTTGACCAGGTCCACTTCCTCGGCCTGGCGCTGGATGGAGAGGTTGCGGTGAACCACGCCCAAACCGCCCTGGCGCGCCATGGCAATGGCCATCCGGGACTCCGTGACGGTGTCCATGGCTGCCGACAGCAGCGGGGTGGCAACAGTGATCCGCTTGGAAACCCGTGAACTGGTGTCCGCTTCGGAAGGGATGACATCCGTGTGGCCGGGGAGGAGCAGAACGTCGTCATACGTAAGGCCAACAAAGGCGAAGGGATCATGGATTTCAGGCTGGGACACGAAGGCTCCTTGGCGGGGGTAGAACCGGTGGGGTGTGCATCCGATGGCCTGCCCCGTGATTACGGAGCTGGTCTGTGCGTTGTTTACAGTCTAAAACGATTCCAGCACCAGCCCTATTCCATGCCATGGCGGTGCCGTGGGCGCTCTCGTAGACTCATTCCGACACCCGCCTCCACGCAGAAGGACCCCCATGGCCCTGCAACTACGCATTGTTGTCCCTTCCGAGCTGACAGGGGACGTGGTTTCCATTGCCCGCAGCCAAGCGGCCGTGTCGGAAATCACCGTCATGGCGGGCGCAGCAATGCTTCCGGCAGGCGACGTCATTGTCCTGCAGGCCGTGCGTGAAGGCGTGGAGGAGCTGCTGCAAAAACTGCACACGTTGAACATCGCCCAGGTGGGATCCCTCAGCGTCACGGCCCCGGAACTGGTCATCTCCGACCGTCTGGACAAGGCCGAGGGCCAGGTGGCGGGCGACGGTGCCGACGCCATCATTTGGGATGAGGTGGAGCAGGACACCAGCGACGATTCCAAGCTGACGTGGAGCTACCTGGCATTCCTGGCCATTGCCGTCCAGCTGGCGGGCATCGGCATCGTCACCGATTCCACGATTGCCATTGTGGGCGCCATGGTGGTGGGTCCGGAGTTCGGTCCGCTGGCCGGCCTGGCACTGGCCATCGTGGACAGGCGGTGGAAGCTGGCGCGCCGTGCCGCGGCGGCCCTGTGCCTTGGCTTCCCCGTGGCAATGCTCCTGGCGGCACTGGCCACGGCGGCCTCCGTTTGGCTGGGCCTATTCAGCCCCGCCGACGTACTCGGTGCAAACCGGGCCACGGAATTCATTTACCATCCCGGCCCTTATTCGTTCATTGTGGCGGTCCTGGCAGGCGCGGCGGGCATGCTGTCGCTGATCGGCAAAAAGTCCGCGGCCCTGGTGGGGGTTTTCATCTCCGTCACCACCGTGCCTGCGGCGGGCTATGTGGCAGTTGCGCTGGTGCTCGGCGAGCCCGGCAGGGCTGCCGGTTCCGCGCTGCAATTGCTTCTGAATGCGGCCGGCATTGTCCTCAGTGCCGCCCTGGTGCTGCTCGGCTACCGCCTTGCACGACGGCGGCGCCCGGCACCCACGCGGTACTCGGCCGCACATGCGCGGGCCGCCATTGGTGGCGTGGGTTCCCGCAGCGCGTTCCGGCGTTGACGCAAAAATGCCACCGTTCCCGATTTTTGCACCCGATGGAACGGGCGCGAAAAGCGGGAACGGTGGCAGATTAGGAAAAGCCGGCCAGTGTTAGTGGCTGTGGCCTGCTTCTGCATCCTCGGCGGGCTTCTCCGTCACGAGCACCTCGGTGGTGAGCACCAGGGCCGCGATGGAGGCTGCGTTGCGCAGTGCCGAACGGGTGACCTTGACCGGGTCAATGACGCCGGCGTCGACCAGGTTGCCGTATTCGCCGGTGGCCGCGTTGAAGCCGAAGCCAGCTTCAAGCTCGCCCACCTTGTGGACCACAACGTAGCCGTCGTGGCCTGCGTTCTGGGCAATCCAGCGCAGCGGCTGGGCCACTGCCTTGCGGACCAGCTCGATGGCCGTTGCGGAATCGCCTTCCAGGGCGGCAACCGTGGGGTCCTCGTCGAGGGCCTTGGCTGCCTGGACCAGTGCGGAACCGCCACCGGCCACAATGCCCTCTTCCAGGGCGGCACGCGTTGCGGACACGGCGTCCTCAATGCGGTGCTTCTTTTCCTTCAGCTCAACCTCGGTGGCTGCGCCAACCTTGATCACGCCGATGCCGCCGGCCAGCTTGGCCAGGCGTTCCTGGAGCTTTTCCTTGTCCCAGTCGGAGTCGGTGCGCTCAAGCTCGGCGCGCAGCTGGGCCACGCGGGCGGCCACGTCTTCGGTGGTGCCGGAACCGTCCACGATGGTGGTGGTGTCCTTCGTGACCGTGATGCGGCGGGCCGTGCCCAGCACCTCAAGGCCAACCTGGTCCAGGGACAGGCCGATCTCCGGGGAGACAACCTGGGCACCGGTCAGGATCGCGATGTCCTGGAGCATTGCCTTGCGGCGGTCGCCAAAGCCGGGAGCCTTGACGGCAACAACGTTCAGCGTGCCGCGGAGGCGGTTGACGATCAGCGTGGACAGTGCCTCGCCGTCGACGTCCTCGGCAATGATGAACAGCGGCTTGCCGGCAGCCAGGGCCTTTTCCAGCAGCGGCAGGAATTCCTGCAGGCTGGAGATCTTGCCCTGGTTGATGAGGATCAGCGCATCTTCCATGACGGCTTCCTGGCGTTCCGCGTCGGTGACGAAGTACGGGGACAGGTAGCCCTTGTCGAACTGCATGCCTTCGGTGAGGACCAGCTCGGTGGACGTCGTCGAGGATTCCTCGATGGTGATGACGCCGTCCTTGCCGACCTTGTTGAAGGCCTCGGCGAGCAGGTCGCCGATTTCCTGGCTCTGGGCGGAAATGGCGGCAACCTCGGCCACCTGTCCACCCTCCACCGGGCGCGCATTCTCCAGCAGGCGCTTGGCGATGGCCTCAACCGCCACCTGGATGCCGCGCTTGAGCTCGCCGGGAGCCGCACCCGCGGCAACGTTGCGCAGGCCTTCCTTGACCAGTGCCTGTGCCAGCACGGTGGCCGTGGTGGTGCCGTCGCCGGCCACATCGTTGGTCTTCGTGGCGACTTCCTTGGCCAGCTGTGCACCAAGGTTCTCGTAGGGGTCTTCCAGCTCCACCTCGCGGGCGATCGTGACGCCGTCGTTGGTGATCGTGGGGGCGCCCCACTTCTTGTCCAGCACTACATTGCGTCCACGCGGGCCGAGGGTCACCTTGACGGTGTCGGCCAGCTTGTCGATGCCGGCCTCGAGGGCCTTGCGTGCGCTGTCATTAAATACAAGCTGCTTTGCCATGCGTTTGTCCTTTCACGTAAAGGCCCCGCGGCGTGACCGTGTTCGGTCCCGGTCGCGGGGCAGTTACAAAAGTGGTTACTTGACGACGATGGCGAGCACGTCGCGGGCCGAAAGCACCAGCAGCTCTTCGCCGCCGGTCTTTACTTCGGTTCCACCGTACTTGGAGTAGAGGACGACGTCGCCGACGGCAACATCGATCGGGACGCGGTTGCCGTTGTCATCAACGCGGCCGGGGCCCACTGCCACAACTTCGCCCTCCTGGGGCTTCTCCTTGGCAGTGTCCGGGATAACCAGGCCGGAGGCGGTGGTCAGCTCTGCTTCGAGCTGGCGGACAACAATACGATCCTCAAGAGGCTTAATAGAGACCGACACTCGGATCTCTCCTTTGCGTGAAATTTCCATGGATGACTGGCGAACCTTGCGGCCATGCTTGCAGATCCCAACCGTCGTCGCGGTGCCGGCTGTGACCACATGGCCAAAGAGTTCTTTAGTTAGCACCCTCGGGGTGGGAGTGCTAACACTGACTCTATTGACTTGGTTAGCACTCGGTCAAGGCGAGTGCCAGCATTTCGCCAAAATGAACGACGCCGGAGGGCCGGGTTTCGCTGTTGGCGCACCCCCCGGGCGGCATCCAGCCCCGCGGCACCCTTGCCGCCGGCGGCGGGTGGTGCAAGCATGACACCCATGAACCCCGGTGCGCCGCCCATCCTTGTCCGCAAGCTGAGCAAGTCCTATGGCGGCGCAAACGCCGTGGACGGCATCAGCTTTGAGATCCAGGAAGGGGAAACCTTCGCGCTGCTGGGCCCCAACGGCGCGGGCAAGAGCACCACCATAGAAATTCTGGAGGGCTACCGCGACCGCAGCAGCGGGGAAGTTTCAGTGCTGGGCGCCGACCCGGCGCATGCCGGCCTGGACTGGAAGGCAAGGCTGGGGATTGTGCTCCAGTCCAGCGGGGAGAGCGGAAACGTCACCGTGCTGGAGCAGCTCACGCACTTCGCCCGCTACTACCCCAATCCACGCAGCGTCGGTGAGGTCATCGAGGCCGTGGGGTTGGCAGGGAAGGCGAAAACGCGGATCAGCAAGCTTTCCGGCGGCCAGCGGCGGCGCGTGGACGTGGCACTGGGTATCATCGGCCGCCCCGAACTGCTGTTCCTTGACGAACCCACCACGGGCTTCGACCCGGAAGCCCGGCGCCAATTCTGGGCGCTGATCGACCAGCTCAAGGCCGAGGGCACCACCATCCTGCTCACCACCCACTACCTGGACGAGGCCGCCACACTGGCGGACCGCGCAGGGGTGATTGTGGGCGGGAAGCTGGTGGACATCGGCGGCATCGACGACAGTGGCGGGGCCCAGGCCAAGGTGCCGATCGTGCGGTGGCGGCAGGACGGCGTCGTGCATTCACAGCGCACCGCGGAACCATCGGCGCTGGCGGCACGGCTGTACGCGGAGGCAGGCGGCGAGGTGGAGGCCCTTGAAATCAGCCGGCCCAGCCTTGAGGACATTTACCTAAACCTGGTGGGTGCGGGGGCTGTCGCGGATCCTGCGGACCAGGAAGTGGAAGCATGAGGACGCTGCGCCTGGGCTGGTTCCGCATCGGCTACGAGCTGCGGCTGTACTTCCGCCAGGGCGATTCGGTCTTTTTCACCTTCCTGTTCCCCATCCTGATGCTGTCCGTGTTTGCCGTGGCTTTCAGCACCAGCCCCAACATTGGGGCGCCCCCGGACGGCAGCGGCGGCATCACCTGGGCGGCGTTTTACGTCCCCGGCATGGTGGCGGCGGGCATGCTGCTCAGCGGCGTGCAGAACCTGGGCGTGGACATTGCCGGCGAAAAGGGCGACGGCACGCTCAAGCGCCTGGGCGGCACTCCCCTGCCGGTGTTTTCCTACTTCTGCGGCAAGATCGGCATGGTCCTGGCCAGCTCCGTCCTCCAGGTCACCCTGTTGCTGCTGGTGGCCCGCTTCGCGTTCAACGTGCCCATGCCGCAGGGCGCGGACAAATGGTTCACCTTTGCGTGGGTGTTCCTGTTCGGGGTCATCACCAGCTGCGTGCTGGGCATAGCACTGTCGGCCCTGCCCCGCACCGGCAAGTCGGCCACGGCCGTGGTGATTCCAATAGTGCTGCTGCTGCAATTCATCTCCGGCGTGTACCTGAACTTTGCGCAGCTGCCGGGCTGGCTGCAAAATTTTGCCAGCATCTTCCCGCTGAAATGGATGGCGCAGGGCATGCGGGCCGTTTTCCTGCCGCAGTCCTTCGAGGCCATGGAGCCCAGCGGTGCCTGGAACCTGGGGCTCGTGGCGCTGGTCATGGGCGTGTGGCTGGTGGCGGGGCTGCTGCTGTGCCGCTTCACGTTCCGCTGGATCCGCAGGGACGGCTGAGCCGCGGGACCGGGCCCGCGGGGCGGCTACGCTTGATCCATGGCCCAAGACGTTATCTCCCCCCTCCTGACCGTTGCAGGCTGGGAGCTGCTGTCCTCCCTGGGCCCCTACCGCGAGGCCGATTCCCTCAAGCTCAATGAGGCGCTGCGGAAGGCCGGGCACGCCCCCGAGCTGGTGGCGGCGGCCCTGACCCAGTCCCGTTTGCGTGCCAAGGCGGAGGACAAGTTTGGCGAGTTTGCCCACCAGATGCTCTTCACCCAGGCCGGGCTGGAGCAGGCCACACGGCTGAACATCGCAGCGCTGCACGCGCAGAGATTTACGACGGCGGGAATCACCTCCGTGGCGGACCTGGGCTGCGGGATCGGGGCCGATTCGCTGGCCATGGCCAGCCTTGACCTGCAGGTCACGGCGGTGGAGATGGACGAGGTCACGGCAGCGTGCACTACGGTCAACCTGATGCCGTTCCCACGCGCCACAGTGGTTTGTGCGCTGGCCGAGGACGTGGACCTCGACGGCATTGACGGGGTCTGGCTGGATCCCGCCCGGCGCACCACCAGCACCTCCGGCACCACCCGGCTGTTTGATCCGGAGGCATTCTCCCCGCCGCTTTCCTTCGTTGAGCGCCTGGCGGATTCCGGCAAGGCGGTGGGGGTGAAGATGGGCCCGGGCATCCCGCACGAGGCCATCCCGGAGACCGCCGAAGCCCAGTGGATATCCGTCAATGGCGACGTGGTCGAGGCGGGGCTCTACTTCAACCAGCTGGCCCGGCCGGGCGTGCGCCGCGCGGCCCTGGTGATCGGCGCGCACGGCTCCGCCGAGCTCAGCAGCGCGGTGCCCTTCGACCCGGCGCACCAGAACGCCGAAACCGGTCCCCTGGCCGGCTACCTCTACGAGCCCGACGGCGCCGTGATCCGCGCGGGGCTCGTGGCCGACCTGGCCCGCACCATGGGGGCGCACCTGGTGGACGAACACATCGCGTACCTATGCTCGGAGGAATTCTGCGACACGCCCTTTGCCCGGGCCTACAAGGTCCTGGAGGTTCGGCCCTTCAACGTCAAGGCACTCAAGAGCTGGGTCAAAGCGAACCGGATTGGCGTGCTGGACATCAAGAAGCGCGGAGTGTCCACCACCCCCGAGGAGCTGCGCCGGCAGCTGCTGACAGGATCAGGCAAGGGCCCCAACAAGGCCACGCTGGTGCTGACCCGGATCGGGGACGACAGGGTGGCCGTGGTGGTTGAGCCCCACTC
>NZ_JAJLOZ010000106.1:0-10924 GCF_025548615.1 Arthrobacter sp. A2-55
GACTTCAAGTGCGAGGGCACGGGCGACGGCAATGGGGGTGGTGGCGGGGTTGGCTTTTTCTTGTCGGCTTCAAAATCCAGGACCAGCCAGGGCGGGGCCAGTTGGAGGGAGACTGACGTGCCGGCCGGTGCAGCGGACGATGCGGCTGAGGCCGGCGCCGCCAAGACCACGCTGGCGCCAATTCCCAGCAATGCAACGGTGGCGGCAGCGAGCATCCTGCGGTTGCGGCTACGCCGCGGCCGGTGAGTGATGAAGGTCATGTGTACTTTCAAAATACGTTGTGGTGCCCGGAATCGGATGCACCTCCCCCGGGAGTACAATGCCCGATCCGGCACGCTTTAGTCAAGTCTGCGGGCCGCGGGAATGCCCTTTCCAGGGTTGAGCGTGCCGCGCGGGTCAAAGAGCGCCTTGAGGTTGCGCTGGAGTTGGAGCACCTGCTCCGACTGTTCCAGAGCCAGCCAGCGCAGCTTGTACTGGCCGATACCGTGCTCGCCGGTGATGGTGCCGCCCAGCTCCAGGGCCTTGTCGATGGACTCGTCCAGGGCCGCGTTCATGGCCGCCACGCCGGCCCGGTCCGGAACGGGCACCCAAAACGTGGGGTGCAGGTTCCCGTCCCCGGCGTGGGCAATGATGCGCACCCCCACCCCGTGGCGGGCTGCCATCTCCTCCAGCGCCGTGATGTAGTGGATCAGCGCCGACCGGGGAACCGCCACGTCCTCGCCGACTGTGATTTCAGAATCCACATCCAGGCCGCGGTTGCGCCGGCGCAGGTCCACCAGCCGTGCCGCCTCCTCCGGGTCCTCCTGGCTGACACTTCCTCCCTGGCCCTCCAAGGCAGCGGTGGCGATTTCCGCCTCCTGTGCCGCCGCCAGACCGTCGAATTGGGCCAACAGCAGCGCCGTGCCCCTGCCGGCCAGGTTGCTGCCGTTGCGGGCATCCAGTTCTTTCAGGGAGGGCCCGTCCAGGAGTTCCAGGATGCACGGCTGCACCCGGGCCTTGCCCAGTGCCAGCACGCCGGCTGCGGCGGACTGCACGTCGGCAAAGAAGACGGCCAGGGTGCGGATGTCGGTGGGCAGATACTTCAGCCGGACCGTCGCACCCACCACAATTCCCAACGTGCCCTCGGAACCCACGAAAAGGCTGGTGAGGTCGTAGCCGGCCACGCCCTTGAACGTCCGGTGCCCCGTGTGGATGAGGCTGCCGTCCGCCAGCACCACGTCCAGGGCCAGCACGGCATCACGCGTCACTCCATACTTGGCGCAGCGCAGCCCGCCGGCATTCGTGGCAATGTTGCCGCCGATCGTGGACACCTGGTAGCTGGCCGGGTCAGGGGCGTACATCAGCCCGTGCACGGCTGCCGCCGCGTTGAGCTCGGCGTTCACCACCCCCGGCTCCACGCGGGCAATTTCATCGTCGGGGTTGAGCTCCAGGATGTTGTCCATGCGCTCCAGGCTCAGCACCAGGCAGCCTTCAGTGGCGTGGGCGCCGCCGGAGACGCCGGTGCCGGCCCCGCGTGCCACCACGGGCACGCCATGCCTGGCCGCAAGTCGCACCACCGCCTGCACGTCCTCCACTGTCTCGGCCCAGACGACGGCGGCCGGCTCCCGGTAGTCCGTCACGGGCCCTTGGTCCGTGGCGTACTTCGCCAGGTCTGCTGGCGCCCGGCTGAACTGGTCCTCACGCAGGGCTGCCGCCAGTTCAGCTTCAAGTTCTCGGGGCGGATTCCGGCCTGTGTCGCTCATGAAATGGTGCCTTTCTCCTGCCGCATTCTCCTGTCTTCCAGTCTAGGAGCCCGGGACGGGGCGGGCCCCCGATCCCTCCTCCCCCGACGCTCCATCACTTTTTGCGGGTTTTTCCCCGACGCTCCATCACTATTGACGGGTTTATTTCCGACGCTCCATCACTTTTTGCGGGTGTCGGGGCGTTCGCGGGGCGGGGACTGGACTCCCGGCAGTGTCCAGATATAGGCGCCGGGACCGTTCAGGTTGACGTCGCTGTAGACCAGGTACCCGCCGGTGTGGAAGACCGGCGCCGACGCCCGGACGGCCTCGCGTTCGGCGGCATCCAGGCCAAGGGAGTCAAAGCTCAGCCCCTGGACGTCGGCCCGCACCGCCACCACCAGCAGCGAGGCGGAAGGCGACTCACGCACAAAAGCCAGCACGTCGCCGTCGGCCATCAGCCAGCGCAGACCGCCGTGCTGCACGGCCGGATGTGAATGGCGCAAGGCGGCGAGCGCCGAATAGCTGGCGCCGAGGTCGGTGACAATGCGGGCGGGCTCATTCCAGGGCATGGGCGTGCGCGCCGACTCGCCACGGTCGCCCTCGAGGCCGAACTCGTCCCCGGCAAACACCACGGGGATGCCGGGCAGGGTCATGGACAGCGTGGCAGCCACGATGGGCCCGCCCGGCACCATGACGGTGGCGGCGCGGGCGGTGTCGTGGGTGTTCAGGGCATTCATGGTGGCGTTGCGGACGGGCCAGCTGAGGGCGCTGGTCAGGTCCCGGTGGGTGGCGAGGACAGTTTCGGCCCCCACCTTGTTGGGGCACGGCAGGGGCGTGCCGAAGAAGTCCACGCGGGCGTGCGGGTTGGCCAGCCACTGCCACATGGGGCGGGTGAAGTTGGAGTATGTCATGGCGCCCTGCCAGCCGAAGCCGTCCACGTCGGCGCCGGCGTCGGAGGTTTCCTCGCCGAGCAGCAGGGCGTCCGGGTTGATCTCCTGAATCCGGTGCTGGATGAGAGCCGCCACGTCCTTGTTCAGGTCCTGCGCACCCAGCCGCCCGGCCATGTTGCCCACGTCGATCCGCCAGCCGTCGAGGTTGAACGGCGCCTTGAGCCAGTGGGCCACCACGGAGTCCTCGCCGGTGACGAACGCTTCACGCAGGCCCGGCGATGCCCAGTTCAGCTTGGGCAGCGATTTCACGCCCCACCAGCACTCGTAGTCCGAGTGGTCTGCGTTGAAGTAGTAGTAGTCGGCCTCCGGGCAGCCGGGATCCCATAGGGCCCGCTGGAACCATTCGTGGGCGTCGCCGGTGTGGTTCGCGGTCAGGTCGCCCATGACCTTCATCCCACGGGAATGGGCGGCCTCCACCAGGTCGATCAGCGCCTGGTCCCCGCCCAGCAGCGGGTCCACGTGGGCAAACGTGGCCGCGTCATAGCGGTGGTTGGACCGGGCAGGGAAGAACGGGGTCAGGTAGAGGATGTCCACGCCCAGGCCGGCCAGGTGGTCAATCTTTTCCAGCACCCCGACAAGGTCGCCGCCGTAAAACTGCCGGGCGGCGTCTGGGCCGGTGCCCTGGACAGGGTCATCCCAGGCGCAGGCCACGGCCCAGTCCGGCACGACCCGACCGTCGGCAGCTGCGGAGCGGGCAAACCGGTCGGGGAACACCTGGTACATGACTGCGTCGCGGGACCACTGTGGTGCCGGCACCCCGGTGGTGAGGCGGAAGTCGTGGTAGTCGGAGGTGTCCCGGTCAAACAGCCCTTCGTTGTTCAGGAACCAGTACTTCGCAGGCCCGACGGCGGCCCGCCCGACTGCGGCCGGCCCGACGGCGGCGCCGCCGTCGTTCTGTCCTTCGGTTTCGATGACAAAACGGTACCGCGCCACGGGATTGGCCACCAGGATGGACGCCTCCCACCACGACCAGGCACCCGAGGCACCTGAAGCACCCGGTCCGTCCAGGCACACGGCGGCGTCGTACCGGGGCTCCGCATCCTGGACACTGCGCACCCACACCCGGGAGGCCCGGCCCCACGCCCGGGGCACCCGCAACCGCAGCCGGGAGCGTTCGCCAAGTACCGGCGTCGTGCCTTCCACATAAAGTGCGGAACCGTCGTGGTGCGGTTGCGTGCCAGCCATGTCTACCCCTTTACCCCGCCTTGAACCAAGCCACTGACAATGTACCGCTGAAGGAACAGGAACAGCGCCATGACAGGCAGGGCCGCCAGAACGGCGCCCGCGGAAAAGATGCCCCAGTTTTTGGAGCGCGTGTCCGCGACGAAGGAATAGAGCCCGACGGCGAGGGTCTGGGTGTCGGGATCGGTCAGCACCACGGAGGCGATGACAAACTCGCTCGAAATGCCGATGAACGCCAACAGCCCCACCACGGCAAGGATCGGGGTGACCAGGCGCAGGATGATGCCGAAAAAGATCTGCACATGGGAGGCGCCGTCGATCTTGGCCGCCTCGTCCAGCGACTGCGGCACGGTGTTGAAGAAGCCGTACATGAGGTAGGTGTTCACGCCCAGCGCGCCGCCCAGGTAGACCATGATCAGGCCCAGCTGGCTGCCCAGGCCCAGCCAGGGGACCACGTCGGAGATACCGCTGAGCAACAGGAAAATCGCGACGACGGCCAGCAGCTGCGGGAACATCTGCAGCAGGAGCAGGGACAGCAGGCCCACGCGGCGGCCCTTGAAGCGCATGCGGGAGAACGCGTAGGCGGCCATGGCACCGAGGAAAACGGTGGCCGCCGAGGTCACCACCCCGATCACCAGGGTGTTGATGAACCAGCGGCCAAAGGGGCGGGACGGATCGTTGAAAAGGTTGACGAAGTTGCCCACGTCAATCCGGGTGAACAGCCCGCTGCTGCCGGCCAGGGTGCCGTTCGAATTCAGGGCTGCGGAGAGGACGTAGAGCAGGGGGAAGACGGCGAAGGCGGCCACCGCCACGCCCACTGCATGGCGCCAGCCCTTGTCCTTGAGCCAGGCGCCGAAGCTGCGCCGCTTGCGTGCCGGGCTGGCCGTTTCCACGGCCCGGGCGGTGAGTGTTGAGGTGCTCATGAATTTACTTCCTCAAGTGCCTTGGTCTGTTTGAAGCTGATGGCGGACACCGTGGCGACGATGACGAAGATGACGATCGCCAGGGCGCTGGCCAGGCCGTAGTCGCGGCCGGTCCCCTGCCCGAACGCCACCTTGTACACCAGCGTGATCAGGATGTCCGTGGAACCGATGTCGCGCGTGGTGTCGGTGAAGCGCGGGCCGCCTCCCGTCAGCATGTAGATGACATTGAAGTTGTTGAAGTTGAATGCGAAGGAGGCAATCAGCAGCGGTGCGATCGAGACCAGCAGCAGCGGCAGCTTGATGGAGCGGAACACCCGCCACGCCCCGGCCCCGTCCATGCGGGCCGCCTCATCCAGTTCCGTCGGCAGCGACTGCAGCGCCCCCGTGCACACCAGGAACATGTAGGGGAAGCCGAGCCACAGGTTCACCACCAGCACGCTGACCTTGGCCAGCACGGGGTCCGTCAGCCAGCCAATTTCGGCCCCGCCCAGCAGCGTCTGGTTGAGCCAGCCAAACTGCGGGTTGAGGATGCCGGACCACACCAGGCCGGACAGGAATGCCGGGAACGCGTACGGGAGGATCATCAGGATCCGGTACACCTTCTTCCCGCGCAGGTCCTCCCGGTTGAAGGTGACCGCCAGGAACAGGCCCAGCCCGAAGGTCAGGATCACGGACGCTATGGCGAAGGTGAAGGTCCAGGCGATGACGCCCAGCAGCGGGGCGCGCAGGTTGGGATCCGTGAACGCCCGGACAAAGTTGTCAAAGCCCACGTTGATTTTCCAGCCAGTTGCCAGCGTCTGGCCGGACTTGTCGGCAAAGGCGCCGTGGCCGTTGTCCGTATAGGTGGCCCCCGTGGCAGCGTCGGTGAACGTGTCGCTTGCCGCGTCGTAGCCCAGTGACGGCTTGAAGGCGTACGCCGTGGTGCCGTCGGCCGTGCGCAGGCTGCCCTGGGCAGGGTCGCTGGAGACGGGCACGGAAATCTTCAGGATCTCGGTCTGGTTGGCCAGGATCTGCGAAAAGTTCAGGGTGTCATAGCCGGGCAGTGCCACGGCCTTGCCGCTGCCGTCCAGGGTCTCGCCGACAACCGGCGTGAGCGGCTTGGCCGCCGAGCCGATGGACACGGCGCCGTCGGGGCCCGTGAAGAGCAGGTAAAAGTCGCTGTTCTTTTTTAGCACGGTCGTCTTATATGCGGGCGAGTCGGGCACCCGCTTTTGGGCGGTCAACTGGATCGCCGAGATGGCGTCCGCCTTGGTGCTGTTGTGTCCATCGCCGTAGTTCGTGAAGGCAATGTAGCCGCTGTACAGCACCACAAACACCTGGAACACCACCAGGAAAACCACCCCGGGGGCGAGGTATTTCGCCGGCAGGCCGCCCTTGCGCAGGTAAATCCAGTTGATGGCCAGCGTCACCAGGGCGGCAACCACCAGCACCGGCCATTGCGCGCTGATGAACAGCATCATCATCACGTACACGGCAAAGGCGTCCACCAGGCCCAGCAGCACCACCTTGGCCAGGGTGCCCTTGAGCGAGTCCATGCCAAACGTTTTTCCCAGGAACGACGGCGGCCGGCCTCCCCGTTGCTGTCGGCTGGCGGACCGGGGCGCCTGGTCGGCGTCGGGCCTGGTTTCTGAAACTTGCGTCACGGGTGTGTCCTCTAAGGTTTTTCAGCTGGTCAGGAGTGCGGGGTGCGGTGGGGCGATTGTGCCGCCCCACCGCACCCGCCGGCGCGGCGTGGAGACTAGGCGCCGATCTTTGACTTGATGGCGGCGGCCATTTTGGCCCACTCGGCGGCGGGGTCGCCCTTGCCCTTGATCAGGGCCAGTTCCGTGGATCCCCAGTCGTTCCAGACGGCGTCCATTTCGGGGATGGCCGGCATCGGGACCCCGTTTTGGCCAATCTTGCCGAACGCGGCAACAATCGGATCCGATGAGGCCTTGTCGAAGGAGGCCTTCAGCGCGGGCGGTCGGCCACCCGCCTTGAACATGGAATCCTGGGCTGCCTCGGTGGTCAGGTAGTTGGTCACGAATTCAGTTGTGGCCAGTGCATTGACGCTCTTTGCGCTGATGAAGAAGCCGTTGATGCCCACGAACGGCTGGGCCGGCTTGTCGCCCGCGGTCGGCAGCGCATCCACGGCCAGCTTGAGGCCGGCCTTCTGCAGGTCCGGCACATTCCACGGGCCGGTGAGGTAGTACGGGCTCTTGCCGTTCTTGAATTCCTCTTTGGCGATGTCGCCGGTGATGTTGGAGTTGAGCACCTTGGAGCCCGTGTCGCCCCATTCCACCAGCTTCTTCGCAAATGCCACGCCGGCGGCGTCGCCGAGGACCAGGTTCTTGGGGTCGTAACCGCCGTCGGCCGTCAGGCCAAACACAGCCGAGCCCATGGAGGTCTGCAGCGGGTACAGGTGGTACGGGTCGCCCTGCTTGGGGTCCAGGCCCACCAGGAAGGCGTATTTTGCCTTTCCGGCATCCACCACACCCTTGCCGGCGGCCACCACCTCGTCGAAGGTGGCGGCGGCCGCGGGCAGCAGAGCAGTGTTGCGGAGCAATGCAATGTTCTCCACGGAATATGGCACGCCGTAGTTGGAACCCTTGTAGCTCATGGCCTTCAGGGCAGTGGCGGAGAACCCCGCGGCCTTGTCCCCCAGCTCCACGGGGGCAATGACGCCGTTCTGGACAAACTTGCCTACCCAGTCGTGCGGACCAACGATCAGGTCCGGGCCCTTGCCGGTGGGAACCTGTGTGATGAAGTCATCGCGCACGGCGGAGAAGTCCTTGACCACCAGCTTGACTTCAATGCCAGTGTCGACCTTGAACTTAGCCGTGATGTCCTTGAGCGCCGGTGCGCGTTCCGCGTCAACCCACATCGTGATGGTGGTGGCGCCGGCCGCTGCCAGGTCCTTCGCCGTGGCCGTGGCACCGCTTCCCGGCTTGGAACCACCGCCGCACGCACTGAGCGCAACGGCCGTCACGGCCGAAAATGCGCCGAGGGTGAATACCCGGCGGCTGACGGGCATGGCACTTGTGTTTGGCAACTTCATTGGTGTCCTTTCGTGCGCCCGGCGCCCCTGGCGGGAGCCGTTCCGGGCTAATGACTTGTGGGTGTCGAACCTCACAAAGTGTAAGCGCTTCCAAACATACCTGATAGCGCTTCCAAACAGAAGTGCCACTTCTGCAATTTTTTGAAGTACCCTGTCACTATCTGCCATTAATGCAGGAATATAAGCAATGAGAACGTTTACATTCGTATCGAAAATCGCCTAGTCTGGTGACCATGCAATCCACCCATCTGGCTTCCACTGTTCCGCCATCCCTGCCATCGGCCACCGCTACGGTGGGAGCGCTTGCTTTGATGCCGGCCCCTACCCCGGCCCCCTCCCCGGCCGGAACCCGGAGCGATCACTGGTCCACCTCGGCTGTGGTTTACCAGGTTTATCCGCGCTCCTTCCGCGACCTGGACGGGGACGGGATGGGCGATTTGGCCGGCATCACCGCGGAGCTGGTGCAGCTGGCGGAACTGGGTGTCGACGCGGTGTGGCTTTCCCCGTTCTACAGCTCCCCTCAGCGCGACGGCGGCTATGACGTTTCCGACTACTGCCAGGTGGATCCCCTCTTCGGCACCCTTGACGATTTTGACCAGCTGGTGGGCCGGGCCACGCAGCTGAAGCTGCGCATCATCATTGACCTGGTCCCGAACCATTGTTCCAGCGACCATTCGCTGTTCCAGTTGGCCCTGGCGGCGGCCCCGGGAAGCCCCGCCCGGGACATGTTCATCTTCCGCGACGGCCGGGGGGAAGGCGGCGCGCTCCCGCCCAACAACTGGCAGTCACACTTCGGCGGGCCGGCCTGGACCCGCACCGCGGATGCAAGCGGCGCGCCCGGCCAGTGGTACCTCCACCTCTTTGACTCCACCCAGCCCGACTTCAACTGGGACAACCCGCTGGTCCACCAGGAATTTGAGCGGATCCTGCGTTTCTGGCTTGATCGCGGCGTTGACGGGTTCCGGGTCGACGTGGCCCACGCCCTCGTCAAGGCCCCCGGCCTGCCGGACTGGGGCGGGACGGCGTGGGGCGGCAGCATTGACGGATTCCCCGGCCACGAGGCGCCCATGTTCGGCCAGCCCGCGCTCCACGACATCTACCGACGGTGGCGCGGCATCCTGGCCGAATACGGGCCCGAGAAAATCCTGTGCGCCGAGGCCAATGTGGATCCCCTGGACCGCATGGCGCGCTGGGTCGCGCCCGGCCAAATGCATCACGCCTTCAATTTCCCGTACCTCAATGCACCGTTTTCCGCCCTCGCCCTGAGGAGCGTCGTCGACGCCTCACTGGCCGCGTTTGGCGCCGTGGGTGCCACCAGCACCTGGGTGCTCTCCAACCACGACGTCGTCCGGCACGCCACGCGGTTTGCTTACGAAGGTGCCGGGCCCCGCCAGGGCGACGGCATCGGGGCCGGGGACGAGCAGCCCAACGTAGAGGCGGGGCGCCAGCGGGCGGCAGCGGCGTCACTGTTCATGTTGGGGCTCCCGGGCGCCGCCTACCTCTACCAGGGTGAGGAGCTGGGCCTGCCGGACCACACCACACTGCCGGACGCCAGCCGGCAGGACCCGACATTCGCGCGGACTGAAGGAGCACGACTTGGCCGGGACGGCTGCCGCGTTCCCCTGCCATGGCGTGAAGCCGGGGCGTCCTTCGGCTTCAGCGACGGGGTGCCGGCCGCAGGCGTGCCGTGGCTGCCCCAGCCGGAGGCATGGGGGCGCCTGGCCCGTGACGTCCAGTCCGCGGACCCGGATTCCCACCTGGCCATCTACCGCAGCGCGTTGGGCATCCGCCGTCGCCGGGAACTCGGCACCGGGACCCTGACGTGGGTTGACGAGCACTGTTCTGACACGACCGTGGGCTTTCTCAACGGCAGCACGCTGGTGCTCCTCAATGCCGGGCCCTCGCCGATTGAGTTGCCTGACGGCTCTATCCTGCAGCGCTCGCGCCCACGGCAGGCCGGTTCCCGTCAACTAGAATCAGGGGAGACCATCTGGCTGGCAGCATGACCGAAAGACGCAGGGGACGCACCGTGACAGGCATCAAGGAGGTGGCCGAGCTTTCGGGCTTGTCCACGGCCACCGTATCCCGGGCCCTGGGCGGCAGGGGCAGCGTTTCGGCCAAGAGTCGCAAGCTCGCACAGGATGCGGCCGCCCAATTGGGTTTCGTGCCCTCCTACGCAGCATCCAGCCTGGCCTCCGGGCGCCATCACAACATCGGCGTGGTGGTCCCGGCCGTCAATCGCTGGTTTTTTGCTTCAGTGGTGGATGGTGCCTCCTCAGAACTTATCGAGGCCGGCTACGACCTCACCCTCTACACCACCAGCCAAAACGAAAGTCACCGGGCCACTGTCCTCACCGATTTCCTGTTGCGGAAAAGGCTCGACGCCGTCATTGCCGTTTCCTTGGAGCTCGCCGAAACGGAGATCAGCCAGCTCATGGCCATCCACCGTCCCGTGCTGGGCATTGGCGGGCCGCTGCCGGGGGCCGACAGCATCTTTGTTGACGACTTCCAGCTTGCGCGAAAGGCCACCGAACACCTGATTGGCCTGGGGCACCGCCGCATTGCCCACGTCAGCGCAGGACATGAATATGAGGCGGACTTCAAGCTGCCGGGGACACGGCGCAATGGCTATGAAATGGCCATGCAGGTCGCCAATCTGCCTATCTCCGCGGAATGGGTGCAAACCTCCGACTTTACTGTCCAAGGCGCCTACGCCACCGCCCGGCAGTTGCTGGGCAGTGGACCTCTGCGTCCCACAGCCATCTTCGCGGCCTCGGACGAAATGGCCATTGGCACCATTCTGGCTGCCCGGGACTTTGGCTTGCGCGTGCCGGACGAGCTGTCGGTGATAGGCATTGACGGGCACGAGCTCGGCAACGTATTTGGCCTGACCAGTTTTGACCAGGACCCCCGCGGCCAGGGCGCATTGGCCGCCCGAAAGATCCTGGGCCGCCTGGAGCAACCGTTGCAGCTGCAGGAATCCGGCCATGTGCCGGTCGCTGAGGAATACCCCACACGGCTTGTGGTGCGCACCAGCACTGCGGTCCCGCCCGTCGACTGAATCCTGCGCCTCAGGTTGGCCGCCTTGGGGGGCGGCCGTTGTGGTGTGCC
>NZ_JAJLOZ010000107.1:0-10748 GCF_025548615.1 Arthrobacter sp. A2-55
AACGCACCCGCCCAGGCAGCCCAACGCTACGACCTCCTCAACACCAACGCCGGCACCACCGGCAACGCAGGAGGCGACAGCTAACCACCCGAACCGGCACACAACACGGATGTTCCACCCGGACACCCCCGTTAAGTGCCCGCTCGCGCGAGGGGGCTAGATTGGATGCCATGGTGAACACGACGGCGGTGCTGTTGGCAGCGGGGGCCGGCACGCGGCTGGGACGCGGGCCCAAGGCCCTGCTGCCGTTCCGCGGTGCCACGTTGGTGGAGCATGCAGCCGCCGTCCTCCGGGACGGCGGCTGCACTGACGTCGTCGTCGTGCTTGGCGCAGGGTCGGCGGCAGCCGCCGTATTGCCCGGGCTGGCCGGCTGCCGGCTGGTAAGCAATGAAGGTTGGGCCTCCGGCATGGGAGGCTCGTTCCGCCTGGGGGTGGCCGCAACGGCGCCCGGCAACAACACGCTCATAGCGTTGGTTGACCAGCCGGGCGTCACCGCCGGGCTGGTCAACAGGCTGATTGCCACGCACCGGCCGGGCCGCGTCACGGCGGCCGGCTATGGCGGGGAGGGCGGCACGCTGCTCCGCGGCCACCCCATCATCTTCAGCCCCGAACTTGCCGAGCAGGCGGCCGCCACGTCAACGGGCGACGCCGGAGCGCGGCAATTTCTGCGCGAACACCCCGAACTCATCGACTTGGTGGACTGCAGCGACCTCTTCGACGGCGCCGACTTGGACACCGAGGCGGACCTGCACCTGATGGAGCGTCCGCCCAAACAGCGCAAAAGCTGAGGGAGCGTCGGGGGGGTCGGGCGCCGGCGGCCGGGTGGTTGAGGATGGGCTCCCGCTTTCGGCTCGCGGACTTTTCTGTGGGGCAAAACCCACGTTGGGTTTGGCCCCCGGTGCACCCGGGGCCAAACTCGGCACGGCTTTGGCCCCCACGGAAAGGGAGCGTCGGGGGTCAGGCGCCGGCGGCCTTCAGCCCCAGGTAGATGACGTCCCGCGCCAGCGGCAGCCGGGTGAACCTCACGCCGGTGGCGTTGCGGATGGCGTTGGCCAGCGCCGGCGCCACGGGATTGTACGGGCTCTCGCTCATGGACTTCGCCCCCAGGGGCCCCAGCGAGTCATGCGTGGCGGCAAAGTACACCTCACTGCGCGGCACGTCCGCAAAGGTGGGGATGTGGTACTGGCGCAGGATGTCCGTCGTGACGGCGCCGTCGTCCCCCACCAGGACCTCCTCGTACAGCGCCGCGCCCAGGGCCTGGGCAATGCCGCCCTCAACCTGCCCCCGGCACTGCCGCGGGTTGACCACCACGCCGGCGTCGGCCGCCTGGACGCTTTGCAGGATCCGCAGCTCCCCCGTGCCCCTGTTGACGGCCACCCGGAAGCCGTGGACGTTGAACGCCACGGAGCGCGGCGTGCCGCCCCATCGCCCCTCGGCCCGCAACGCCCGCCCCGCCAAGGCGGCCAGCTCGTAGACCCGGGCCAGCGGCAGCAGCGTGCCGGCGCAGTCCACGGCGCCCGGCACCAGCCGGCACGCCGCAACGTCCGCGCCGGCGCCGTCCGCGGCCACCTTGAGCAGCTCACCGGCCAGGTCCTGGGCGGCGAGCAGCGTCGCCTTGCCCGCAACCACGGTCCCCGTGGAGCCAAACGCTCCCGTGTCATGCTCCGTCAGGGACGTGTCGGACTGGGCCACCGCCACGAATTCCGCCCGGCTGTTGAGGGCCGTCGCCGCCAATTGCGCGTGCACCGTGGTGGTGCCGTTGCCAAATTCGGCGGTGCCCACGCTGGCCTTGAACGTGCCGTCGGCCAGCAGTTCCAGCACGGAGTGGGCAAAGTGGCCGCGCGGCGGGACGGTGTCAATCATGGACAGGGCAGTCCCCGTCCCCACGGCCCAGTCCGTCCCCAGCTCCGCGAGCCCGGCCTCGCGGTACCGCTCGGCACCCCTCCGCAGGGCGTCGTCCACGAGGTCCACGCACTGGTCCAGCCCGTAGCTGCCGTAGTGCACGTCCTCCTCGGGTTCGGGGGAAGTGGACAGCATGGGGTCCCCGGACCGGACCATGTTGCGCCGCCGGAACTCCATGGGGTCCATGCCCAGCCCTGCAGCGAGCTCGTCCATGGCCGATTCCACGGCAAAGAACATCTGGCTCAGCCCGTATCCGCGGAAGGCGCCGGCCGGCACCGTGTTGGTGTACACGGAGCGCGCATCCACCTTCTTGTTGGCGCACTGGTACACGGCGAGCGATTCCCCGCAGCCGTGGAACATGACTCCGGGAGCGTGGTTGCCGTAGGCGCCGGTGTTGACCAGCACATCCACGGCCAGCGCGGTCAGCGTCCCGTCCCTGCGGGCGCCCGCGCTGAGCCGGATGGTGAAGGGGTGGCGGGTGGTGGAGGCCGTGAGCTGCTCCGTGCGCGTGTATTCCAGTTGCACGGGGCGCCGCAGCGCCAGGACGGCCAGCGCCACAATGTCCTCCGTGAGCATCTCCTGCTTGCCGCCAAATCCGCCGCCCACCCGTCCGGCCACCACGCGCACCGCGTCCTCGGGCAGGCCAAAAACGCGGCAGAGGGCACGCCGGGTCAAGAACGGCGTCTGCGTCGAGGAGCGCATGTCCAGCCGGCCCTCCCCGTCCAGCCGCCCGATCGCTGCATGGGTTTCCAGGGCCGTGTGCTGCACCCGCTGGGTGCTGTACGTCTCCTGATGCACGACGTCGGCCAGCGCCAGTCCCGCTGCCACGTCGCCGAGCTCGGTGTGCAGCTCCGCGACAATGTTGTGCGCCGGGTCGCCGATGCGGCTGGCCGCGGCATCCTTGTCCCCGTGGACGGCCGGGGCGCCCGGGAGCAGCGCGTTTTCCGGGTCAAGGACGGCGGGCAGCACCTCATAGCTGACCACCAGGGCACGCACGCCGGCCTCGGCCTCCTGGACGGAGTCGGCCACGACGGCGGCCACCCGCTGGCCCACGTGGCGCACCACGGAATCCAGCACCAGGGTGTCGTCGGGGTCGTCCGTGAACAGCTCGTGCTGGGCCGTGGAAAACAGCTGTTTCGGCGAATCCTGGTGGGTGAAGACGGCGCGGACCCCGGGCAGCCGGAGGGCGGCGGCGGTGTCGATGGAGGTGATCCGGGCGTGGGCGTGCGGGGAGCGCAGCAGTTTCATGTGCAGCAGTCCGGGGTAGTCCGCCGGGTCGACGTCGAGCGTGTAGCGGGCCGTGCCCGTCACCACGGCGCGGCCGGCCGGTGCGCCCTGGCTGGCACCCACCTGGCCGCAGCTGTCCGCATCTTCCGTCGAGACACCCAGCACGGCGTCCCCGATGGCCCGGTAGCCGGTGCAGCGGCACAGGTTGCCCTTCAGGTTGCGGGGGAGGTTCTCCTTTTGGGCGTCGTCGAAGGTGGCCGCCGTCATGAGCATGCCCGCCGTGCAGAAGCCGCACTGGAAGCCCTGGGCAGCCAGGAACTGCTCCTGCATGGGGTGGAGCGTGCCGCCGCTGGCCAGTCCCTCCACGGTGGTGACGTTTTTGCCCGCGGCGCGCACGGCTGGGTAGAGGCAGCTGTGCACCGGCACGCCGTCCACGTGCACCGTGCAGGCGCCGCAGTCGCCGCCGTCGCAGCCCTTTTTCACGCCCAACATGCCTTCCTCGCGGAGGTAGGTGCGCAGGCATTGCCCCGGCCGCGGTTCGTTGGCGTGCGGCGTGCCGTTGATGCCCATGGCCATGGTCAGGCCCCCTTGCTTGCGTCGTGGGCCGGGGCGCCGAGCAGTTCGGCCCGGATCTCCTCAGCGAGCCGGTACGTCATGTCGCGGCGCCATTGCGGCAGTCCGTGGATGTCGTCGTGGTACAGTTCCGCGGGGATGGCGGCGTCCAGTGCCCGCCGCAGGCCGGCCGCATCCGGGAGCCCGGCACCCGGCCCGGCCGCCCCCGAACCGTCGAAGCACAACTGCACCGGCCGCTTGGTGGCGGCGGTCACGGTCAGGAC
Source organism: Arthrobacter sp. A2-55 (assembly GCF_025548615.1). Classification (NCBI taxonomy): domain Bacteria; kingdom Bacillati; phylum Actinomycetota; class Actinomycetes; order Micrococcales; family Micrococcaceae; genus Arthrobacter; species Arthrobacter sp. A2-55. Next base: position 3,966 of record NZ_JAJLOZ010000107.1, read on the forward strand.
CAGGCCGCCGTCGGGCGTTAAACTGCCGATGAGCAGGACGCCGGAGCGGCCCAGGTTGCTCAGCGAAAGGCGGCGGAATGCCACCCTGGAGGCCAGCGCGGCGGCGGGGAGGTGAATGCTGCGCAGGAGTTCGCCCGGGGCCAGGCTGGTGCGGGCGTCGCCCACCACCAGCCCGGCCACGGGCACCTGCCGGCTCCCGCCGCCGGGCCCCAGCACCGTGGCCACCCCGTCGAGGGAGGCGCAGAGTGAGGTCATGGGCCCGGCAGGCAGGGCTGTGGCGATGTTCCCGCCCACGGTGGACGCGTTCCAGATCTTGAATGACGCCACAAAGGAATCGCAGCACAGGCGCACCAGTTCCAGTGCCGTCCACGCCGGCGGCAGCCCCGGCCGGTCCGGCAGCGCATACAGCTCGGCGATGGTGCAGGTGGCTGCCAGCTCGATGCCGCCGTCGTCCACCTGGATGGCCGGCCAGCCGGCCGTGGTCACGTCCAGCAGGCGGCGGAGGGTGGTGCTGCCATAGGAGAACAACACGGTGCCTCCGGCCAGCCAGGCATCGCCGGGGCGCCAGGCGGAGGGGTCGGCCGTGGGAACCACTGCCTCGATGGTGTTCATGTCCATGGTTGCTAGCCGATCCCGAGGAGCTGCTGGATGGGTCCCATCCCGAAGTACACCACAAAGGATGCGACAACGCCCCACATCAGCACGTGCACTTCACGGGCCCTACCCTGCACCACGCGGATGACAACGTAGGCGATGAACCCGGCGCCGAGGCCGTTGGCGATCGAGTAGGTGAACGGCATCAGGATGAACGTCAGGAAGGCCGGAATGGCGATTCCGAAGTCGTCCCACTCCACCTTGCGGACCTGGGAGGCCATCATGAAGCCCACAATGACCAGGGCCGGGGCCACCGCCTCAAACGGCACAATGGCCACGAGCGGGGCGAAGAACGCGGCCAGCAGGAACAGCCCACCGGTGACAACGCTGGCCAGCCCGGTCCGGGCACCCTCGGCGATGCCCGCCGCCGACTCCACAAAGATTTCATTGGCGGAAACGGAGCCGAAGCCGCCGGCCACGGAGCCCACCGCGTCAACCAGCAGCACGCGGTTGGCGTTCTTCATGTTGTTGTCCTCATCCACCAGCCCTGCCTCGCTGGCCAGCCCGGTCATGGTGCCCATGGCGTCAAAGAACACGCTGAGCAAAATGGTGAAGGTCAGCAGCAGGGCGGACATGATCCCCAAATGGGCGAAGGCGCCAAACATGTCCACCTTGCCCACCAGGGAGAGATCCGGCAGGGAGAAAATCTTCGCCGGCACGGCGGGGACCATGAGCGACCAGCCGGACGGGTCCTTCTGGCTGGATGCGGTGTTGGTGACCAGTTGCAGGCCCATGGCAAACAGCGTGGAGGCGACAATGCCGATCAACAGGCCGCCCTTGACCTTGCGCACCAGCAGCACAATGGTCAGCACCAGCCCGAAGACAAACACCAGCGTGGGCCAGCCCAGCAGCTTTCCGTCCTGGCCCAGCTGCAGCGGCACGGTGGTGTGCGCCGAATCCGGGATGCGGCGCACAAACCCGGCGTTGACCAGCCCGATGATGGCAATAAACAGGCCAATTCCCACCACGATCGCCGTCTTCAGCCCGGCCGGGACCGCCCGCATGACGGCCTCCCGGAGCCCGGAAACAACCAGCAGAAACATGACGATGCCGGCAATGAGCACCAGGCCCATGACTTCCGGCCAGGTCAGGTTCTTGGTGGTGGCAATCGTGGCGGAGACAAAGGCGTTGACGCCGAGCCCGGCGGCGAGCGCGAAGGGGTACTTCGCCCACACCCCCATGACGATGGTGGTCACGCCGGCCACGACGGCGGTCACTGCAGCCACCTGGGGTATGCCCAGCACGTGGCCGGAACCGTCGGGCGAACTGAGGATCAGCGGGTTCAGGACCACGATGTAGCACATGGCGAAGAAGGTGGCCAGGCCGCCGCGGAATTCGCGCACCACGCTTGAGCCGCGGGCACTGATTTCAAAGTAGCGGTCGATGGCCAGTGCCATGCCACGCTTGGTTTCGGGCTGTCCGGGTGCCATGGAGGGCCCCTTTGCTTTTCCGGTCTTGTTCAACAGAGCCATGTCAGCCGCCCCCTAGTAATCGATCCGGGTGGCGAGCCCGTTCCAGGTGGTGAAGGGGGCCAGCGGGTCTGCGGCTCCCGGCGCCAGTTGCCGCACGGGCATGGACCGCTGCTCCACGGGGGTGTCGAAGTAGTCGTAGAAGACGGCGTCGTCGAATCCGGCGCGGGCGGCGTCGTGCCTGTCCGCGGCAAAGTACACCCGGTCCACGCGGGCCCACAGGGCCGATGCCAGGCACATGGGGCAGGGCTCGCAGCTGGTGTAGAGGGTGGCGCCGGTGAGGTCGAAGGTGCCGAGGGCCGTGCAGGCCGCCCGGATGGCCGTGACCTCGGCGTGCGCCGTGGGGTCATTGTTGGCGGTGACGCGGTTGATTCCTTCGAAGGCCCGCCCGTCCGCCGTGACCACGACGGCGCCAAATGGCCCGCCGTGGTCCAGGACGTTGGTGGTGGCCAGGTCTACCGCCCGGGCCAGGTGTTCCTGGCCAAATTCATTGATGTTCATGGTGACTTCCTTGTCACTGAAGCACCCGGCAAAACAGCATCATGCGGGAATCCTGGGAAGGATTTCCTGTACCGGTGTGCACTTGGTTTGAGATTCAAGATACGCCCGGTAGATAGCGGCCCTTGTAGGGCGCCCGCCATAGACTTGATGATGACCCTAACACCGAAATGTGAGCCGGGCAACAGTTTTTTGGAAACTCGTTACCGCATCATGAAATGTCGCGAAGCGTTGACTTTCACCCGCGCCCTCGCCTACATTGGGCGCAGGACCGTTTCGGCGGGACTGCCTGGATCAGCAGACAGGGCCTTTCAACAGGAGGAAAACTGAGCTGGCACCCGTGCGGTGCCGGCTTTTTTATTGGCCGGCCCGCCCCGTCCACTGCAAGGATCCCCATGAAGCAATCAACCCCGGACCGCCGGCTCTGGCTCAAGAACCCGCTGGCCGCCTTTACCGCCAATGACCTCGACGCCGGCGGCGGGGTGGTCCTTGCCGGCGGCCTGATCGCTGAGGTTCTCGCCGCCGGCCAGTCCCCCGCGACACCGTGCGAGGAGGTGTTCGACGCCGGCCGGCACGTCATCACGCCCGGCCTGGTCAACACCCACCACCACTTTTACCAGACGCTCACCCGGGCCTGGGCTCCCGTGGCCAATGCCGAACTGTTCCCCTGGCTGAAAACGCTCTACCCCGTCTGGGCCCGGCTGACCCCGAAGGACCTGCGGCTGGCCACGACGGCGGCACTGGCCGAACTGCTGCTCTCGGGCTGCACCACGGCCGCGGACCACCACTACCTGTTCCCGCACGGGCTTGAGGATGCCATCGACATCCAGGTGGAAGCCGTGCGGGAGCTGGGCATGCGCGCCACCCTCACCCGGGGCTCCATGTCATTGGGCGAGCACGACGGCGGGCTGCCGCCGCAGTCCACGGTGCAGGACCCCGACGTCATTTTGGCGGACAGCGAACGGCTGGTTGCCGCCTACCATGAGCGCGGCGACGACGCAGTCATCCAGATTGCGCTGGCCCCGTGCTCGCCCTTCTCGGTCACCCGCGAACTCATGGTGGAGAGCGCCGCCCTGGCCGAAAAACTGGACGTCCGCCTGCACACGCACCTGGCCGAAACCCTCGACGAGGAGGACTTTTGCCGGGAAAAGTTTGGCCTGCGCACGGTGGACTACCTCGAAAGCGTGGGCTGGCTGACGGACCGGACCTGGCTGGGCCACGGCATCCACTTCGACGACGCCGAAATCGCGCGGCTGGGAGCCGCCGGAACCGGCATAGCCCACTGCCCGTCGTCGAACATGAGGCTGGCGTCAGGCACCGCCCGCATCCTGGACCTTGAGGCGGCCGGCGTCCCGGTGGGACTGGGCGTGGACGGCTCCGCCTCCAATGACGCCTCCAACATGATCCAGGAGGCGCGGCAGGCGCTCTACCTGCAGCGGCTGCGGTACGGCGCAGGGGTCAGCGTGGAACGCGCCCTGGGCTGGGCCACAAGGGGGTCGGCACGGGTGCTGGGGCGGGAGAGCCTGGGCGAGATAGCGCCCGGACGCCAGGCTGACCTGGCCCTGTTTACCCTGGACGAGCTGCGCTTCTCAGGCTCGCACGACCCGGTGGCCGCCCTGCTGCTGTGCGGTGCCGACCGTGCGGACAGGGTCATGGTGGGCGGGCAGTGGCGCGTGGTGGACGGCCGGATTCCCGGCCTGGACCTGGGCGCGCTCATCGCGGAGCACAGCAGCGCGGCGCGGCGCCTGGTGAACGGCTAGTTTGCGCTGGCTAGTTTGCGCTGTTGAGTTCCGCGGAAATGACGGCGGCGGCCTGTTGCAGCATGGGCACGGCACGGTCCGCAAACGCCTGGTCAACCCGGGTTACGGGACCTGAGACCGAAATGGCGGTGGGGGTGGGGGCGTTAGGGACGGACATGGCGAAGCAGCGCACGCCGAGCTCCTGCTCTTCCTCATCAATGGAATAGCCGCGGTTGCGGATCAACTCCAGGTCCGCCAGCAGGGCGTCAATGGTGCCGATGCTCTTGTTGGTGGGCGTGGGCATTCCCTGCCGGGCAATGATGCCGCGGACGGTGTCATTGTCCAGCTGGGCCAGCAAGGCCTTCCCCACGCCGGTGTCGTGGGTGTGGGCGCGCCGGCCCACCTCGGTGAACATGCGCATGGAGTGCGGCGAGGGGACCTGGGCTATGTAGATGACCATGTCGGATTCCAGCACAGCCATGTTGGCGGTTTCACCCAGCTTGTCGACCAGCGTCTTCAGCTGCGGCCGGGCCAGTGCGCCCAGCTGCTTGTTGGCGCCTTCGCCCAGTCGGATGAGCCGCGGACCCAGGGCGTAGCGGCGGTTCGGCAGCTGGCGGATGTAGCCCAGCGAGACCAGCGTGCGCAACAGCCTGTGGATGGTGGGCAGGGGAAGGTCCGTGGAACCGGAGAGCTCGCTGAGGGTTACATCGCCGCCAGCGTCCGTGATGAGTTCCAGCAGTTCAAACACGCGCTCCACGGACTGCACGCCGCCGCCGGTCTTTGCTGCCATGTCGCTTTACTCCTGGATTCCTGGACGTCCACCGTCCATCCGTTGCGGGTTCCACAGTGCCCATTTATCCACATTGTGAAAATGATGTTTCAAACTCAAAGATACCGCACCGTGTCAACCACTTTGACCATTTGGCGGCAAGGACTTGTTATTCCACTAGATAGATAATAATATCCATCATACGAAAACAAATAACATTCGGGAAGCCCTCGCGGGCCACAACTTCAAGGACATTCAATGGCGAACCCTAGCCCCGGCAACTCCATCACCCTGCGCGTCAGTGCGCCGTCCAACTTCACCGTCACGAGTGAGCTTGCCGCGGCAGCCGCCTCGGCCGGCGCCGCCGTCACCGCACTGGACATTGTTGAGTCCCAGCACACCAGCATTGTTGTTGACATCACTGCGAACACCACCGACGACGACCACGCCGAGCGTGTGCGGGACGCCCTCGAGGCCCTCGACGGCGTGCACGTGCTGCATGTTTCCGACCGCACCTTCCTCATGCACCTCGGCGGCAAGCTCGAGGTCACCCCAAAGGTGGCCATCCGCAACCGCGACGACCTCTCCCGGGCCTACACCCCCGGCGTCGCCCGCGTCTGCATGGCCATCGCCGAGGACCCGGCCGCCGCACGCAACCTGACCATCAAGCGCAACACGATCGCCGTCGTCACCGACGGCACGGCCGTCCTGGGCCTGGGCGACATCGGCCCGGCCGCGGCCCTGCCGGTCATGGAGGGCAAGGCGGCGCTGTTCAAGCAGTTCGCCAACGTCGACGCCTGGCCCGTCTGCCTGGACACGAAGGACACCGAGGAAATCATCAGCATCGTCAAGGCGATTGCCCCCGTGTACGGCGGCATCAACCTTGAGGACATCGCGGCCCCCCGCTGCTTTGAGATCGAACGCCGCCTGAAGGAAGAGCTGGACATCCCCGTCTTCCACGACGACCAGCACGGCACGGCCATCGTGACGCTCGCGGCCCTCACCAACGCCCTGCGCGTGGTGGAAAAGAAGATCGAGGACGTCAAGATCGTCGTTGCCGGGGTCGGCGCGGCGGGCAACGCCATCATCCAGCTGCTTCTGGCCCAGGGCGCGAAAAACGTGGTGGCCTGCGGCCGCAACGGTGCCATCAACCGCAGCGAGAGCTACACGGATGAGCACCGCACCTGGCTGGCCAACAACACCAACCCGGACAACTTCACCGGCTCCCTCCATGACGCCATGCCCGGTGCGGACGTCTTCATCGGAGTCAGCGGCCCCAACATCCTGGGTGAGGAGCAGGTTGCGGCCATGGCGGAAAACGCCATTGTGTTTGCGATGGCAAACCCCACGCCCGAGGTGGACCCGGTCATCGCCTCACGGCATGCCGCCGTCGTGGCCACGGGCCGCAGCGACTTCCCGAACCAGATCAACAACGTGCTGGCCTTCCCCGGCTTCTTCCGCGGGCTGCTCGACGCCGGCATGTCCGACATCACCGACGATATGCTGGTCGCGGCAGCTGTTGCCATTGCCAACCGCGTGGACGATTCTGAACTCAACGCCAGTTTCATCATCCCCAGCGTCTTCGACCCGCACGTGGCCGCCGACGTCGCTTCCGCCGTTGCCAACGCGGCAGGATCAACCCTCGAAAGGACGC